>CAYUAP010000093.1:0-18792 GCA_964442735.1 uncultured Planctomycetaceae bacterium
AGTTTGTTATTGTAAAATATTGTATTTTACGGCAGACTATCTGTGTTTATCCGTGGTTCCAAAATCGTTCGTGAATGGTTCAAAAATTCGTTTGATATTCCATAAAATACAATTAACACAAGTATCAACCGCAAAACTCTTTTGAATACTATTCGTTATATGTTTATGTATTTATTTTGGGTGTAACATTCATTCCGGACTGGTCAATTTCATCTGTATTCATCAAAAATAGATATTTTAAACCACAGATCACACAGATAGCCACAGATAGTTTATCATAAAGACATAATCATAATATTTATTATGGTTTTGCCTGTTTTCAAAGTTACAGCCTTTATTTTTCAGTTCGAAACAGATTCTCCAATAAACGCATTGAGACGTGTAATCTGAACGAGGTATTTCGCTAAAGTGTCATGCCATTTTTTAAGACAGACTTCTCCTTCCGGCGTTAGGGAATAAATTTTTTTTGCCCCGCCATGATCCGGAGTATCCCAATGTGATATGACCATTCCCGCTTTTTCACAGTCACTTAAAATTCGATAGATACCACTCAAGTCGGGTATTTCATCGTCGAACCAACCGTGTCTGCCGATTTCCATGGCAATTTCATAACCGTGCATGGAACGGTTATGAAGTAATGCTAACAAGGCCGGACGAACCAATTTTGCCAAATTTTTACCGGAACAAGGACAATTGTCGTAATTCACGTTCTCCACCAACTTTAATTGTTTCATTTATCAAAAATCACCCGTTGTAAATAGGGGGCAGGAATACAACGAATCGTATCCGGAAACTGATGTCGCGATCCATAGGGGGCCATATTATAGGAACAGATTCCTTCCGGCAAATTAAACTCGACCTGTAAAGGGGCATATCCCATCGCGTTTGGACCACCATGACCATACAACATGGGGTAAAAGCGTAATACATTATCGGTTGAATTATAAATGTTCCATACGGCAGCCAACTTTTGTATTCCATGACCATATTTACCATAGAGGCCAAAATCACCATAATCATTAGCAGCCAGAACAAAAATAGTACGCGTACTCGGCGATAAAGTCCTATTCTGGACCGCAATTGTCTCCAATGCCGTTCCAATTGTTCGAGCCCCAAAACTAAAACCAATTAAAGTAATCCGCTCCGATATCGGTATTCGTTCCAGAAAACGTGCCAGACAAAGGCCATCTTGTTCCGCAATACAGGCCTTAATCTGTAAATCACGTCGAATCAGTTTTTTCATTTTCGACGAGTTCCATTTCCAGACCACTAAACGAACCGGTTGTCGTGAACCATAACATTGCTGGATTTCCTGAATGCGACAACGCAGTGCCGATGCATCGACAAGAGCACCATCGGTATCTGTATTATTACCGTGAATAAAAATAACCGTTGCAAAATTTTTACCATTTCCCCGTTCAAAATCGGAAATAGTACGTACTTCCCATCGACCGGAATTCAATTGCCAATAAACCAACTCCTCCGGACTTCGGTCACAATTGGAAATACATTCCGTACTGACCAGCCACACTTCATTCATACATTGTATCGGAGTTTCATTCGAAACCTCTTGTACATTCGTTGCGGTTTTTGTCACAGGAACAATTTCCGGACCAGGAAGAATTGACGTCGTTGACTGGCCCGGAACGGATTGTGTCCCTGTTTCGGTTTCCGTCTGACCTTGAATCGGCTGTACCTCCCTGTTCGTTCCCGGCTGTGGTAATAGGGGCGAGACCGCTTTATTGGACGGTATAAATGTTTTAGCCGATGTCGTTCCAGGAAGAAGAACAGACGATTGATTACTTTTTATCGTTCCTGGTAATGATGGATTGACTTCTTTTGTATTTTTCTCAACCGGACTTTTTGTCGAAACAACGGAATTTAATACTCCATTTTGGGATGGTATCGATAAAACAGGGGCTTTTTCCGACTCGTTATTCATTCCTATCGTTTGAAACAAGTCTACGGAATCTTTTCGGTCCTTTTGACGTACCACAGAGATAAATGGTTGATCAAAAAAATCAACATGGTCATTTTTTCTCGCAATCCATTCGCTTTTGGGTTTTATCTTTAATCCCATTAAAGTTTTTACTTTAACAGCTTTTTTACTCTCTTCAGATGCCATATCCGGAATAACCGGTGAAAAACCCACCTTCTGAACTCCATTTTCTCCATTTTCTTTTTCAGAAGATGTCGATAGAGACGGATTACCGAATACCGAAGATGTATTTTCCTTTCCTTCAATATTAATATTCAGGCCTGGGTTGGAAACATTAACGGCCGGAATCGGTTCTTTTGATAACGATGTATTCAAAACTGGTAAAAGGGATGGTTTCTCCGATATATTATTGTCAGGAGACGATTCATTCTTCAAAAGCAATGGAATCGAAGTCATTTCCTCTGGAGTCGCGGTTTCTATCACAGAAACAGCGGCTTCTTCCCCCGATTTAGACGTTTCTATTTTATCTATTTCAAAATGAAGAAACGAAAATGTTACCAATGCCAACAAAACACTGATGATCATGAGCGGTCCGTTCTTTTTAAAAAAAGTTTTATCCATGAATTCACTCCTTTGACATCACGGCCCGTATATATACAACAACATCCCGATTACGTTGTCTTCTCCTAATCAACAATGCAACCAGTTCATAATAATTATAGCACATCATTATTATTATCTTTTCAATTTATGGATAATCATGAAATAATATCGATATCTCTATACATTTTATTACAAGGTTACACCTGTTTTAACGATTACGCAATTTAAATAACACAGAAAAAACAGGAAATTATTTCAAATAGGGAGATCCTTGAAAAATAGACAATATATATATTTGTAATATTATTCATAATCGTTTATTATACAGATTTCAAACTGATACAGTCAACTTTTGAATCGTAAAAATCTCGAAGACGATATACTCTTGAAAAAATGATACAAAAAATGATACACTATTTTTATACAAGACCTTTTTTCTTTCGCCAGAACCATTCCAGTGATAAAAAACTGACCAGTAGCAGAAAAACAGGCCAGGTATCGTATAACGAGATTTTAACTTCGTGTGATTCCGTTAATGTTTCCCGTTTTTCGCGAAGTTCTTCCAATAGTGCGCGAAGTTCACCTGGAAGAATGGCTTTTCCACCAGAGATAGAAGATATATTTTCCAGAATAGCCGGTGATGCTGCCGGATCATCCAGTTCCGGATTGGGGACATAAACCAAAAATCGTGATTGTGTACTCTGTAGTTCTTGCCCATCTGATTTTCGACGGACAGATGCACGAATGCGATAATCGCCCGGCTTCGAAGTCTTGCGGAAGGATCCGGCCAAAACACCTTCTTCATCTACAAGTGTTACAGCCTGTTCGTGACCTTCCGGATCAACTACAATTACTTCGGTGTTCAGGGCAGCGGTATCCTCGCCAGTTTTCGGTCGATAACGGACTCGAAAATCGACCGGTTCATCTCCCGCAAATCGAACGCGATCCAACTCAAGTATTAGTTCTCCTTCCGGTAATTCGTCCAAATGGGCAGACCATAAAACCAACTGACGCCAGAATTTTCGGAATTCCGTGTCGAATCCTCCTGTCCACCATTTTCGCGTTGCATCGGAAGCAACGACCGTTACACGACCGGAACCGTAATTTTGTGTTATTATAAAGGGAAGTTCCGTTTCGTTGGAATCGGAAGAGATCGCCTTGGCTATTATTCGAGCCGCCGATTTAGGGGTTCCCACACGATAGATCGAGTCCAATTTCGGTAACTGTGACCAGCGCTTTATATTTTCCTGAAGGTCGGCGGTTAATCGAATTGGATAAAATGTTCGTCCGAGATCGGTCAATTCAATCTGATAGGACCCGATACGTCGAACACGACGACCAGGGGTCAATCCTTGATCAAAGGCATCCAACGTTAAATTTAAGGGGACACGATCGCTCCGCGTCAACTCGACTGGAAATAAATCCGCCAACGGTGAATCAGCATATCCGCCAGTCGATAAACTGCGTTCTCCGGCCAAAACGATTAAACCGGCCCCCTTGGACACACTCTTGGCCAATGCCGTCATTTCTTCCGTCTTGAATGCTGTAGAATCAATATCACCCAAAATATAAGCCGCATAACGCCCCGACTCAAAACAATCCTGGGTCAGTGATTTCCGAATTGCAGTATTTTGAGCAACTCGTTCCGCTTCGGTAACACCTTTATTGCGAATATCCATAGTCGGATTTGTTCTCCGATAATCGACTTCTATTTCCGCTGCCGAATCCAGGGCCAAACGAAGATACTTCTGCTCGAATCGTCGTGTTCCCTCCAGATACAACAAATGAAGACCGTTGTCCAGAACACGAACAAAAGCCCCCAATTCATTATTGGTCGTTACCAGTTCGCCCGTAACAATCGGTGTTGAAACATTCAACTTCCATTCCCCAACTTCCTTGGGCGAATAGACAAAATGAAATGGGAAAAAGGCCTCTTCGTTGGAAGTCGGTTTAATTATCTGTTCTCCCACTTTTATTAGAGTACCATCCTGTCCTTCAAAACGAAATTCGACAGGAATTTCCCGACCGGCAGCCCCCATCGTCCGAAGACGACCCGTTACATTGAGATCATTTCCTTTAAAAACACGATCATTGGAATGCATCTCCTTAACTGATAAATCAAATAAAGAGGAAGACAACTCTTGTTTTCCCAATTTAATAGAGTTCACTGGAACTCCAGTATCCCGAAATCGAGATGCTATTTCCTGGGGAAGAACGGGCCGTAACTCCGACGAACGTATGGAACCGTCACTAAATAAAAGAACGGCCGGAACTCTTTTGCCGGAAGTTTCCGGCAGTATGGTCTGAAGAGCCTTCCCTAACTCGCTCTCCGTGCCTATCGGTTTTTCCGGCCATTTCAATTGGCCCGATTCATATTCCAACGAACACGTTTCTTTATCAAACAGAAAAAAACGAAGGTCAAAATCACGAGATAACGATTCCATTAAATCGCTATTATCCGCTATGATCGATTTGATACAGTCAAAACGACTCTTCTGTCCTTCCTCGTCCGTAATCGACATACTTGCCGATTGATCAAATAAAAAGACCAATGAAGCCGGAAGTGGTCGAACAACAGTAAAAACAGCCGAAGGTCGAAGGAGAAGAAAACCAACCATCATAAATGTAAAAATCCGAAGAATCTTCATCAGACAATCGACTTTTCCACTCGACGATCTATTGGCAGAAGCCGTCAGATAAAGAAACAAAAAAATCAAAAACAGTGTTAGAAGAACCACGACTATCGCGTTTCCTCCAACAGGCATAACGGATAAACGAAACATAATGGCCTACTTTATCAATCCACTTGCGTGCAACATGAATCGTGTTATATCGGTATTATCGATATAATCACCACTAAAATTCCAATATTTGGCCGCCTGTTTATCATTTCCCTTGACACGTTTATCAATCATATCGACATTGGATCCCTTGGCGAAAAACGGAACGAGACTGTTGGAATGTCCCGTCGTCGCGTACTGAACATTCGGAACAATACTTTTCCCTTTATTAACAATGGGATTAAACGCATTAAAGGTATCGTCTTTATCGTAGACTTTATTATTGTTTTTATCGGTCCAGGTATCTGCCCCCCATAATTGCCCGGTTTCATGATCTGCCGTAATAATCAGCAGGGTTTCATCCCAACTGCTGTATTTTTCAACCCATTGGCAAACAGTGTCGATCGCTTTTGTAAAACCGGCATGTTCCAGAACCATGTTTTCGATTTTATTGGAATGATTCGCTCCATCAATAGCCCCCCCCTCGATCATCAGGAAAAATCCTTTTTTATTTCGGGAGAGTACATTCAGTGCGCCAACGGACATTGTTGACAAGGATGGAATATTATCGAGTTCGCTTTGTTTGACCAATTTTTTCAGGAGTTTATCCCCTTCGGCATCGGAGGATGCGTCCACAGGCGAAGCGGAATTGGATCGGAAGACACCTATAACCCGTTCCGGTCTTGATACATTTTTGTCGGGCGTCATTTCAGCCAACGCATTAAATTCACCTTTTTCGTCAATAAACGTGGCATTGGCAAAACCGTTCTTCTGTTTGAGAAGATCCCAAATATATTTTCCTCCGACATATTGATAATCAAGTTCTTCGGGCTTTTTATTGATTTTAACTCCTTGACTGTACTCCGGATGCCCCCCTCCCATGATAACGGTCATAGGGAGATCCAGAATCATTTCTCGCGATATTTCCCGATAAAGATTTCGACTGGTCTGATGGGCCATGACTCCGGCTGGTGTCGCATGACAGAACATAACTGTCGTAACCGTTCCAATAGAACGTCCCTGTTCCGCCGCGTATTCCGAATACATTTTTAATTTTCCGCCGTCAAACGAGGTTCCGATTCGACCATTCTTCGTCTTTTTGGCACTATTGATCGTTGTCGATCCCGCCGCAGAATCGGTTACAGTCGTTTTTTTAAAATTGGTTTTAGCTCCTGTCAAATCCTTCCAGAAGACATCCGGCTGATATCCTTTATCTTTTTTTGGATCGTAATCGTTAGCTGTAATCGAAAAGGTGGTACAGCCCAGGTAACGTGGAAACTGATGATAGATCAACCCGTTATCCTGACCACAACGCCAATAGGTACCCGCCTTGTCGGCATTAAACCCCATACCGTCGCCAATCATTAATATGACATTTTTGGCATCTTTAGCGTCTGCCATTGTTATTGACCAAACAAAGATCAAAAACAATATCGAAACAATTAAAAGACCTTTAATAATTATCCGCATAACCCCCACCTTTTATAATTTAATAATCCGACCCGTTTTCGCCGATTCATAAACAGCACATATTGTTTCCACACTACGACGTCCTTCATAACCATCAATAGCCGGACGACGTCCTTTATCGATAGCATCCATAACATCAGCAAACTGTTTGGCATGGGCATGATGACCGATAGCCGCCGGATCAGCAGCTCCACCGCCCCCCGAAATCTGTCGTGTCATGGCTTCGCGAATCTCCGCATCTGCCGGTAGAGAAACCGCAAAATCCCATTTAACAATATCTTCCTCTTCAATCATGGCCGATCCTTCACTACCATGAATTTCGATTCGTTTGAGATAACCTGGATAGGCGGCTGTCGTTGCCTTGAGCGTTCCTAGTGCCCCATTGGCAAACCGCAAATTCGCCAACGCAATATCCTCAACCTCGATCCGCTCGTGTGCTAACAGACTGGTCATTCCGCTAACCTCTTTAACCGGCCCCATCAACCAGAGTAAAAGGTCCACACTGTGAATCGCCTGATTCATTAGTGCCCCTCCACCGTCAAGAGCCCAGGTCCCACGCCAGGAACCGCTATCATAATACTCCTGTGTCCGATACCATTTGACGATGGCGTCTCCTAACGTCAATTTACCAAATCGTTTCTCCTCCACTGCCCGTTTCATCTGTTGTGATGATTGATGAAATCGACTAGGAAAAACCGTCGAGAGAACAACTCCCGCCTTTTCCGCCGCCTCGATAATCATATCACATTTGGCTGGCGTTACTTCCAATGGTTTCTCAACAATAATATGTTTGCCCGCTTGTGCTGCTGCTATTGCCGGATCACAATGGGCACCACTCGGCGTCCCTATCGTTACTATTTCCACCGACTTGTTCGCGAGAAGTTCCTCCAATGAATAATACGCCTTGCAACCAAACTCCCGGGCTATTCGCTCGGCCGCTATTGGAATCTTGTCATAACAACCAACCAATTCCCCTCCGGCCTCTTTAATTGCCCTGGCGTGAAATGTCGCGATCATACCGCAACCGATAATTCCAAATTTATTTACTTTCATTTCCAACCTTTCCAACGATTTACATGAATTATTTCAAGATGTTTTTAGAGGATGTTTCCAAACCTCTCCTTAATATACAAATTTTCTCGATAGACTATTGAAAATCCGTTTTAAAGAAAACAATTCCATACAATCGACCCAAATAATCTGCTATTAATGTCTTTTATTTTAATCAAATTTCAAGCCTTTGGCAAGGAGCTATATATTTATTACGACCTATAACTCCTTCCTCAACTCCTAATAATCTCTATAATTCGGCAATAGCCTTAAAATCATTTTTAAGTGATTGATACAGATGCTGATAGACAGGAAAAGCACGATTATAATATTGGATTTCGGAATCCTGGGGTTCCAGTTTATCGACGACTTTAATTGTCGCACGACAGGCTTCTTCGATAGAGGAATACTCCCCACCTCCAACCGCTGCGAGTAATGCCACGCCAAATGCCGGTCCTTCTTCCGAATTGATTGTCACCACTTTTTGCGCGAAGACATTCGCCTGCATCTGTCTCCAGAAGGGACTTCGAGACCCACCCCCAGATGCCCGTATCTCCTCCACTGGAATTCCAATTGACCTGAAAATAGCTAACGATTCTCGCATGGAATAGGTAACACCTTCCATAATTGACCGAATTAAATGTCCCCGGTCATGGGCCAGAGTCAGACCAATAAAAGCTCCCCGTGCCATGGGATCGGCATGAGGAGTTCGCTCTCCGCTTAAATAGGGGAGGAAAAAAAGTCCCTCCGCACCAACAGGCGTTCTCCGGGCCTCCCGGGTCAGTAGATCATAAACCTCGACATTTTCTTTTTTTGCCTCCTCTATAATAGAAGTACATAATGCGTTTCTAAACCACTGAAGAGATCCACCCGACGATAGATTGACTCCCATTAAATGCCATTTATTTCGAACGGCATGACAAAAGGTATGAACGCGCCCCTTGGCGTCGATCCGAACATCGTCACTATGAACAAACATAACTCCGGACGTTCCAATAGATGTTGATAAAATGCCCTTTTGTACAATTCCGTTTCCGACCGCACCGGCGGCACAGTCACCCGCACCACCTACGACGAGACAATCGGTAGTCAAGCCTAGTAATTCAGCGGCTTGCTTCGTTAAACAACCGGTAACGTCTTCCGATTCATAAACTTTACCAAATAAATTTTCATCCAGTTGCAGTGCTGACAGAAGAGGTTTGGACCACTTTCTATTTCGTACATCCAACAGGAGCATACCACTTGCGTCACTAACTTCCGTTGCATATTCGCCGGTCAAACGACGTCGTATCTCGTCCTTGGGAAGCAAGATTTTTCGAACACGGTCGTAATTCTTCGGCTCGTTATTGCGAAGCCAAATTATTTTAGGAGCCGTAAAACCGGTCATGGCCGGATTGGCCACAAGTTCGATCAGTTTGTCTCGGCCACCGACCGCAGACTCTATTTCAGTACATTCACGTACCGTACGCTGATCGTTCCATAATATCGCCGGTCGAATAACTTGATCGGCCTGATCCAAAAAGACAGAACCGTGCATTTGTCCGGAAAGACCAATAGCCTTGACCTCCGCCGCAGAACAACCAACGGCAGCCACAACTTCCCGAACCGTTTGAACGACAGCATTCCACCAATCATCGGGATTCTGCTCGCTCCACAAGGGACGTGGTACGGAACAGGGATAGGGTACCATCGCATTTGCCAGTATTGTTCCATCCGGACGCATTGCAATCGTTTTCGTTCCGGATGTTCCTATATCAATTCCTAAATATATGGTCATTCCATTTACTTTCTTTTTCAAAAATAATCTTCTATCGGTTCGTTAATGTTTGATATCGTTCGATACGAATGTTTCGATAAAAAGCCTGACTCGGACCCCCTTGATGAATCTGAAGACCGATAACACCTTCCAGGGAAACATCCTCTTTTTCCGTATAATCCACTGTTAAACAACCATTGAGCCAGATACGGATATTTTTTCCCCAACAGGTAATTTTATATTCATTCCAATCGTTGGGTTTGTATATTTTCTTCTGGAGTTCTTTATTTGCCTCCTGGAGAAATCTATTTCGTCGAGACTCGTCGTAAAGCTGTCCCCAATAGGTACCGTCTTCTGACATATCGGCTTGATATCCTTTCATTTCATGATGATTCGGAATACGGACGGAACGGAATTGAACACCGGCGTTGGCTCCTTTTCCCATTATTTTACATTCAAGGGTCAGGGTAAAGTCACGGAAGACCTCCTTCGTACACAAAAATTCGTTTCGCGGAATATTCTGTTCCATTGTTCCAGCAATAATCGTACCGTCTTCTATACGGAAGAGATCTAAATTGCCTTCCCAGCGATTAAAACTTTTACCGTCGAAGAGGAGTGTATCCCGACGTTGATTCTCAACCTGCTGACTCAATTCAGCCAGCATTTTCTTTTCATTATCTGTTTTTGCCGCTGGTGTAATTTCCTTGATCATTTCCACTTTTTTAGGAGCGGTATCCACCATCTGACGAATCAATCGCAGATAACCACGAAATGCACGTGTTCGATATTTTTCGATAGGATAACTCTTGGCCAATGGCAGTAAATAGGGAGCGACATCCATGGAAATCCATTCACCCAATGCCTGTGTCACCTGATCGATTACCTTGTCCTCTTTTTCCGAATTGAGAAGAAGCGCAATATTTCTCAAGGCAAGCCGCGTTCCAACATGAACCAGTAACTCAATACAATAAATTTTCTGTTCCGCCGTTGCGGACTTCATTTTACCGGCCAAAACATTTTCCAGACCACTGCCGGGCCGGGCCTCCCGGCAAATGGCTTTTGCCGTTTTCTTCAAATTAGTGACTTCTTTTTCTTCTTTTGCGGTAAATATTTTATCCAGAAGAAGGGCAAATTCATCCGGATTCGGAACGGCAACTTTATTCTCCTCCTTTAATTTCGGTACTTTTACCCGACCTTCGGAACGTCGTTTCGCTATGGTCGTTACCACCTCGGAAACATCGGCTTTTTCAATACGTTCCAGAATCAATTTTCCCTGTTCGTCCCGCTTCATTAGCAGTGAATCGGCATACGCTATTAGTGCAAACGCCGCTTCAGTACGATATTTACTGTCCTTTTTCTCCATTTGCCCAAACAGAACTTTACTGATAATATCACACTTGTCTTTTTCGGAAACAATGGCCAGTTTACCAAGTACGTCAATAACGGACTCGACCACTATACTATCATCCGAAGCAAGCAGAAGAATAAACTTTTCCATAGAAGCTGTATCCCGCATAGCCCCAAGAGTCTGAATAACACCTGCCAGATATTTCCCCTGAAGAAAATCCAATGACTTGCGAAGAGCCAATCGACCCTGATCTCCAGGTATATTTCGAAGTGCCACCCGGGCATGATAGGACAATTCATCGGACTTCAAATAGGGGACTATCGCCGGAATCGCTTCTTCTGTTCCCTTCTCCGTCAAAAAGAGCAATGCAAGATATTTTTCATGTAATAGATTAAGGTCCTCCGACGTGCCTTCCCGTTGGAGAATCTCTATTTGGATCTTTGTATCGTTCACTTCTTCAGTAAAAGCATAACCTCCCATCAATAACAATATCAAGACAAGTATAAAAAATGCCTTTTGGACTACTACTGTTTTCATATAAAATATTCCTCTCTATTTGTACTTTTAAAATATTCTGTACTTTTAAAATATAATGATCAGGTGTTTGATAAATCATCAAATATTGACCAACGTTTTTATGTCCTAATATCGACCAGTGTTCATTGGTTTGATCCCACAATCTCCCAATCAACCTGGATTCTACTTCCATCCCTGTTCAGGAAATCCTCTATTGTATCCATCAGAACGATAATCTGTTGTTTTTCTTTCTTTGGCCAATATACTTAAATACTTTTGTTCATTCGACTTCACGGTATTCATCAATATAAATCGATATTCATGATAAATCGATATTCATGTGGATTTCTTCCATTAAAAACAATTTTATCAATTTTAGGGATTCTACGGACAATCAATATGCCGACATACAACTCTTTGACGGGACTACTCAATAAAACATCACAATCATGGGAAATAATAAAAATAAAATCCTCCGAATTACAATACAGTTTCACTCAAGTGAACAAACAATAGTGAACAAACAATACAGTCCGGTAAAATGGTTTTCTGACACCAGCCGGATTTTACAAATTTATATACCTTTGTTCAATATAAAATAGAAATGATTTTAACATGAACCTGAAACAGGGTAATGGCAGTCCAACAACATTGGATTCATCGCCTCTACGGATATGAAGCCAGTCATTTCCATCCTGATAACCGAACGCACCAGCTTTTCCCTGCCATAAATTGGAATCCAGATAGTCCGTTATCATTTTTGGGGTTAATGGATCCATTTTCAATTCGGTAACATCGCAATCGGCAAAACACGTTCCTTCCGGTATGGCAGATAATGCTATTCCTGTATAAACTTCATGGATCGATCCCTTGAGCATCTCGAGCATACGTCCAGCGTCTACCCGATTCCTCGGCTTTCCCAATATTTCATTGTTACAGAAAGCTATGGAATCGCAAGCCAATATAATTACAGGACGATTATCTACCGCTTTATATCCTTCCCTATTGAGACGTTGACATACATTATCCGCCTTGACCATTGCTAACGTTCGAACATAATCCTGAATCAACCCGTTTGAATCTCTTGTAATTTTCTCTTCGAGACCATCCTCCGGCGTAATGACCTTAAATTGATAACCATTTTCTTCCAAAATCTGTTTTCTTCGTGGAGAATGACTGGCAAGAATTAACTCAAACGGTTGTTCTTCATTAAAAATTTTCACCTTTATATCCTTTTTTAGACTTCAGACCTCTTGTATCAAATAAAATTTTTGCTAAAATACTCTTTATTGACAGCAGTAATGCGTCTCTGCCGGATTGGCGGAATTGGCAGACGCGATGGATTCAAAATCCATTGCCCGCAAGGGCATCCCGGTTCAAGTCCGGGATCCGGTATTAAAAAAGAGCGGAAATTTATTTTCGCTCTTTTTTATTTTCTTGACCGTTACTTCACGGGAAGAATCTGAACAGCGTCCAGAATGACATAGCCATTAACATCTTTATTACTAACAATAATAGTCCCTTTAAGTTCCGGTCCGACTTCCACAACACCAAGAGAGACAAAAAGATCGTTGATAGGTGGTTTCTCCTTCTGATTGACGGTAACGTTTAATCGGGATTTATCCGTTTCTATTATGACAGGAACGTTTGTCGCACGGTTTGGATTAATGGAATAGGAGAGTCGGCATTCATATTTTCCTTCTTTTGGTACTTTAAAATTGAAGGTGGCACTCTTTTCGCCCCGACCTTTACCATCGTCATGTATATAATCGTTTCCAACAAAATTCGGTACGACAAAACCGGAGATCCATTCCCCCTTTAATTTTGCCTGATGATTATCCAGAACGATACCGGGCAATTTAGCGGCCGGAATCTGTGAAACTGCTCCTTTAAATTCCAGAACCTGTTTGTCTTCGATCAGTTTTTTAGAGAGAAGAGCATAGTCAAGATCCTGGGGAGCGACTTTATTATCAAGGGAAAGAACAGCCGCCGTAGCCGCACTTTGACCGAGAAGCATAAAGACCGGTTCCATTCGAATCGAACCAAACGCGATATGGGTACAACTAACGCAAACAGGAATAAATAAATTGGTACATTCGGATTTTTTAGGAATAATCGCCCCATAATCGATCGGATAGGGACCACCGGGATTAATCTCGACGTCACCTTCGTTACGCACGGTCGGTTTTCCGTTTTTATCCAGGGCGACATAGCGCTGGATATTATGGGAGTCCATATTATAGGATCCCATTCCAATCGGACGGGGAGTCGGGTCCAAATATCGCAAATGACGTTCTGAAACCACAAAATCACTGACCATACGTCGTGCTTCCCGAATATAGAGTTGATGCGGCCAATGTCCATTATCAAGGAATTCGTCTTTTGACAAACCCCAATCTTTAAACTGATTACGAATATGCTCCGGAACGCGTGGATGATTCTGTAACGTCCACAACAGTCCACGTTGCCATTGGAGATGGGCTTGATATATTTCCCTTCGCTTTTCGTAACTGCCGTCGGGATATTCATAATTGGCTCCGATAAAGTCTGTCGAAACAGCACAATTATTATTGGAATCGGTTTTACTATTCGGCATTGGAGAAAAAGTCGTAAAAAACTGTTGTCCGGCTTCAATGGAACGGAACAGGAGTTCATAGTCACTCTCTTTATAATTTTCCGGTTTTTCAAATAGAATTCGATTTTCCGGAACATTGGTCAGACACATACGCAAACAATATGCCTGTACTTTTTTATCATCCATTCCATCTTCACCGTTGATTTTGGGATTTACCCACGGAAGTAAACCACTGGTCGGATTACCTTTTTCAATATAGGGATCCACCAGACCGGTAAATTGATGATATTTCGCATTACCGACCTGGATACCATTGAGGGTTTCACCATATTTTGCGTTATTTTCCCGGCCTACGGCATAGGATATACCAGATGCGGCCATCAGATCTCCTTCATAGGTGGTATCAAGAAACATTTTTCCGGAAAAAGTCTTGCCGGAATTCATTGTGATCGACTTTATGGTCGTTCCCTCTTTTTTAACACCTTTTTCACGATCCAGCCATTCATTTTTGAAAACCGGTATCTGGAATTCCTTAACATAGTTTTCAAATATTATTTCGGCGACATGGGGCTCGAAAACCCACATCGTTTCTGTAGCATTATCAATACCATGCCCTCCCTGGCCAGGTATGGCACGAGGCATTTCCTGAAATTTCCATGCTTTTTCCTGTCGATAGTATTTCCAAAGACGATGATAAAAATCACGGGACAGACCCCCGATCACCGTTCGATTACCAGAATCAGTCGCCCCCAAACCACCGCTGGAAAGCCCCCCTAAATGAATATCCGGACTAACTATAACAACTGATTTTCCCATCTGCTTGACCTGAACCGCACTGGATACTGCCGCACACGTTCCTCCATAAATAACGACATCATATTCCTTCTCTATCCTGGCGGATGCGGCCTGTAATCGACCTGAAAATAATACAAAACAGAGTATAACGGACATACTAATCATCTCGGTATACCATCGACTTCTATTGGATAATGTCATAAAGGCTCCTTGTTATAACTTGTTATAACTTGTTAGATATTGATAAATATAAACAATATTGTGCATTAAGTACAATATTCATTTTTCACGGTTTATGATTCTGTCTTAACTCCTGAAAAATATTTTCACCAATGTTTTTACCATCTGATTTAGTCTAATTGATGAACAAACGAATGTCAAGACATCCGTTAAAACATATTCGTTAAAACATATCTGTCATTAAATGTATTGAGACAATATCATCAATTTCAAAAGCTATATTTATTTTTTCGAATTTGAAGCGTTTTATCATATTATCGGACAATTCAATATTCTGGAAAATTTGAACAAGAATAGAAAAACCATTCCTCAAGAGCCAATTTTTTTCTGGATTCGCGCAAGAAAGATTGTTGCAGCCGGAGAAAATACCTGATACTTTTTCCAAACAAAATTCAGTTCCGACTCTAAATTTGGTTTAAAGGGCCGAAAACAGATTTCACCAGGAGCGGTTACATTCAAAAGTTTGTCGATAGTCACAGCACAACCGAGTCCCGCCTTTACCAGCAACGCTGCATTATATATCAAATTATAGGTTGCGACAATATTCAGTTTTTCCACCTTCCCCCCGAACCATTCCAAATAGGGATTCCCAACCCGATTATGACGCAACAAGTATCGTGGAGTCAGTAATGGTACCCCCTCTAAATCTTCCGGGCTGATCGATTTTCCAGTTGCTAATGGATGGTCTTTACGCATAGCGAGTCCCCATACATCCTTAACCGGAAAAGTCATACTGTTATATTTCGTAATATCGACCGGCTGAATCAAAACGCCAAAATCAATTAGTCCTTTATCGAGACGATCCATAACATCTTCGGCATTACCACTGTAAAGATTATAATGAATAGTGGGATATTCCTCCTTGAGTTCCTTGACAACCTCGGCAATAACACGCATAGCATCACTTTCACCGCCCCCTATGTAGATATTGCCCGATACATTTTCACCTAGTGAATAGAATTCATCTTCCGTTTTATAGACGATCTCCATTATTTCTTCGGCCCGTTTGCGTAACAACATTCCTTCCGGAGTCAAGGTTATACAATGACTTCCACGTACAAAAAGTTTCTGTCCCAATTCTTCTTCCAAATCTTTTAATTGTCGGGAAAGCGTTGGCTGGGTCACTTGCAAGGAATAGGATGCCGCTGTAATACTTCCTTCTCGGGCCACTTCAAGAAAATAACGCAATACTCTCAATTCCATTTGAATTACTCCTTAAAAATTGATATTGCATAAAAAGGAATATAAATATCGTAACCATTCACGAACAATATAGGAACCACGGATATCACGGATAACCACAGATAGTCTACCGTAAAATACTATGTTTTACAATAAAAACTGAATATATTTATCTGTTATAATCAATAAATTTATCATAAAAAGTTTTTTTGCCAAAAAACTATCCGTGACAATTAGTGTTATCCATGGTTTCACTTTATATCCATGAATGGTTACTAAATATCATTCCAAGAGATACCATACTCAAGATCGTTATAAAAGTCTATTTTTCAAAACAGATGAGACGCCTGTTTTGGAGGATTCGGACGAGACCTGCCTGCCGTCAGGCATGGCGTCCGCGTTCCCAGGAAATGCCGAATTTATAACATCGTACAGTATATGCACTTGTTGACAGTATTACCAAGATACAGACATTACTCCTTTATCCATACTTGATTGATAATCTATACTCAAGACTGTTTTAAATTCCTTTTTTCCAAATTAGGTGGAACACCTGTTTGGAAGGGTTCTGACGTAATATCCGAGCTCCCAGGAAAGACAATATCATTATCATTTCGGTCTGGTGTATAATATCAAGCCGTAGATAAAGACATGCCAAAATACCGGTACGGTCTCATTTTTTACCAGATATTTTATAATTCCCACTCGTGACCATGTTTAATGGCCATGTTTACTGGAAAAACCAATTCTATTTTCCTGTTTCCTACATAGGGACACCATACAATAAATTGAGAAAAAGGAAGGACCTGCCTGAATACCTCTTTCGAAGGATAGATGGTATCCATACCTACGTGCGAGTTGTGTGTAAATTTCAATCGTAGCATTGTTTCACGGATCTCTATTTAATACGACAGATACTTTCGTATAATCTTCGAGGATACGCGAAAATTGTATTGAAAATCGCTTCGCCGCGAATATAATGGCGAACATCGTTTGCTAGTCCCTGAACTGTCTGATATCGCATGGACGGATTAATGTCCATTGCCTTTTTAATGATTAAATTCAGATCGTTTCGAAACCGGAAATGAAACAGATGTCTTGGTGAAACCGTTTTCCCTTGTTGTTTTCTGTAATTGTTCTCCGTCGAATTTGTTTCGTCGAACGCCTTTTTCAAATAGGAGATATTAAACAGAATCACACCAAGTGAATAGATATCGGAACGACTGTCATAATGGCGATTTCCGGGTATTTCCGGAGCAACGTATTGATATGTTCCACACCAATTACGTCTTCCCGGAAGAATGCGTCGATCACTAATTTCGGCTAATCCCCAATCAGTCACATAAACTTCATTAAATTGCCCGATCATGACATTTCCGGGCTTTAAATCCCGATGCAAAATTTTTTTATCATGTGCATAACTAATGGCATCGCAGATTTTTAGGAAGATCTCCAGACGAGTTAAAAGATTCCGTGATTCCCGAATCTTCATCTCCTTAAACGCGAGCCCTTTATACTCAACAATCGTATTTTGGACTAATTGCCGCAAACTCTGCCCCTCTATCAATTTCATAATCAGATAGAGTTGATTCTGTTCGCCTTTGTAAAGTCCGTGAATAGGTACGATATTCGGATGTTCTAAAAAGGCCGTTATTTTCGATTCGGTTAAAAAAACATTTCGACTGCTGTTTGTTTTATTATGTTCTTCCAGAAGAGTTTTTATGGCCACTTCGCGCTGAAGATTATGGTCATAGACTTTATAGACGACTCCAAATCCCCCTGTCCCAAGTTTTTCTTTAAATTCATAGGAAGAATCCAAAAGGGGAAGACACACTTCATGGGCCTGTGTATACAACGAAAACGTCTGCTCTGTTTTATCGGAATCATTTTCGAATTCCTCAAAATTAAAACCGACAGTATCTCCGTCCGGTTCCGATTTAAAGATCGACAATAACTCGGGAGCCGAAAACAAATGAAAACTCGAAGAAGCCGTATTTATATCAAATGCCGTTGTATCTCCCACAGGTAAAACCGAAGATTCCTCGTCCGCACTCTTCGTTCTGGACTCGCTAAACAACGCCTTTGTTGACATATCCTCGCTGTATAAAGCCGATTGACATTTTTCTATTTTAGTTGTCATGACTATCCTGCCTTTACATCGTTATTGTGTGCTTTGATAATATTCCATGCCTTTTGAATATCTTGCAACTTTAACGGTTTATAAATCACAGAAAGAAATAAATCTTTATCATTATCGTTCAATTGAGTATCTGCCGTAATCAGGAGACAAGGAATATTCTTCGTTCGTGAATTTCCCTTTAGAATACGAGCCAGTTCGTCTCCACTATTATCCGGCATCCACAGATCTGTAAAAACAGCCAGCGGTGTGTACTTCTCAATTTCGTCAATAGCTTTGCGTACAGTATCACACGGTACAGATTCGATTCCAATTTTTTTGAGTAACGTTCCCAATACTTTAAGATTGTAACTATTAAGTCCATTGCAGTAACACCCAAGCGAAGGAATTCCCAAACCTGC
>CAYUAP010000094.1:0-18270 GCA_964442735.1 uncultured Planctomycetaceae bacterium
TCCGTGGTTTCACTTTATATCCGTGGTTTCACTTTATATCCGTGAACGATTACCATTCTTAAAAACAATTTTCAGGTCCTGTAATATCGGCCGGTTGACCTGAAGTTCCATCCGAGGGCGTTTCGGGAGCAGGATTGATTAATGGATTGGAACCAGGAGTCGGTAGTGGAAACGGACTCGGCAGCGGACCAGGCATCGGACTCGGCATCGGAGCAGGAATGGGACCATCGATATCAGGATTGGGAAGTGGTCCCGGCATGGGTTCCGGAATTGGATCGGGAAGAGGTACTGGGACAGGAAATACACCTCTTCCTAAAAACACAATAATCGTCGAGAAAAAACCATTTACTGAATAAAAGGAAACGGTTGTCTGACCATAATGACGTTCCAATTCATAATAGGAAAATATTCGCATTCCATCAAGTCGAACAATAACATCGCCCTGTGTCAGACGTCCCCACAGCGGTGAATAGGGATCGATAGAAATAATACGGGCTCCGCCATTCTGCAGAACAAAAGAAGCGCGAAGTATCGGACTATAATATCCATCCCGGTAATTAACGATATGACCGGTTCGCGGTCTGTTATTTTCATTATTTGTCACTCGTGTTTTAAGTTCGGAGAGATAGGCCAGAACCTCTGTTTGAACCACAGAAGACAAATTCATCTCGTTCTTCCGAACACGGGTTTCCAAATTCGTTAACGCCTTAAGATCACGTTGAATTACATCGTTTTGAGCTTCTGTAACAATGGCCTGAACAACCGATTCCATTTTTTTATCGTTTCCGGTGGAAAATGGCTTTTTTGTGTTGAGTTTTCGGTCCTTTCCCCAATTCTCTTTTTTGACCATTTTATCGATAGTCGAGAATTCCGACATTATTTTCGAACGTTTACAGATTCTGGCAGTCCGGCGAATTTCCGAACAGGCTTTTTTATCTTCATTCTGGACCGCATGTTGATAGGCGGTAATCAAAAGATTTTCCGCCGTAATACCCGACGTATGTTTTCGTTTTAAAACATCTTCCCCTTTTGCCAGATGCTTCGCCGCCAGGACAATAGCAATCGGATCCTCCGAATGGGCCGCTTTTTCCAGTTCAGGTCCAGTAATATACTCGTCGAAATCAGCATCTTTAATCTGATGATCCTCTTTATCCACCGCATAAAGTGGAGTCATCAACAACAACATCAAAAACGCTGTCAAAAATTTCATATACATTTTCATTTTCATCTCCTATTCGTCTATACGAAACCATAATTCACAAAAAGATAAACTGCATACATTTCACAGCAGGCACCATGGAATATTAAAAAATACTCAAGGTCGTTATAAAAGTCTATTTTTCAAAACAGGCGAGACGCCTGTATTGGAGGATGCGGACGAGACCTGCCTGCCGTCAGGCATGGCGTCCGCGCTCCCGGGAAATGCCGCATTTATAACGTCATAAAGTATAGCAGTTGTGGTTTATAGGGACCAAAAAGGCGAATATGCCTATTTTCCGGATATAGACGGAACGTTCGCGTCCGGCCAATTATCCATTTCCTATTGTATACAAAAAAATTTTCAAAAACAAGTAGTAATAACATGAAATAAAAAGATATATGTATCCTTTTATTTATTCAAAACAGGAAACAGATAAAGATCTATAAATCCTTCTTTTTTTGTGCATTTTGTCTAATACTCCAGTTTAAACGTTCCAGAAAAGAAGGCTTGTTTTCACCAGTATTTTGGCGGGAATCTCCTTTATTTCCCGTTGGATTTTTATTATCTGATATATTTGTTTTATTCTCTTTCGATTGATTTTGCGAATTAAAAAGAATTTCCAATTCCTTCCATTTGTCATTATCAGCGCTTGCCGGCTCTATCAGAAGCTGGTTTTCCGCTGCCCATTCGATAACGGAAATATCATACTGCATAGGGTATAATGATTTAAGACGTTTAATGGACATGGCTGCGCGCTCTTGCAGCGGAGTATTTTCTTTATCCCCCAACTGTTTCGACCAAACAGGTTCGTTAATAACCGCATTCGTTAAGAGCGCAAAAATAATATATACAAAAATTGTAGACTTCATATTTTGAAAATCAATCATTTTAAGAGCGGTTCCAAATGATTTTTTAAGAGTTCCTTTACCTGCCACAACTTTTTCACTACTGTTAATACTGTAGAATTCATCCAAAAGAAGATGAACCATAACCCCTAGAAAAACGGCAAAAGACTTAAATAACCGTTGTTCAGTATCCCCGGAAGTCAAGAGAAAAATTATTTCCGCGGTTATGAACGCCATCGGAAGACTATGGCACATCCCCCTATGACGTGTGAAGCGCTTGACCAAGGTACCAAAAACAGACCAGCATAAAATAAATACAATGGACCCTATAATCACAATCGTTTCCGAATCCAATTCAAAATCACCAAGCCGACTGACCAGAAGGAGGGCCGAAAAGCCGGAAATCAGAGCGAGGCAAAGCCGAAAAGACGTACTTGTTTTACTGTCAATATCAGGTACAATACCGCCCAAACTGCAAATAGTTCCCCCAAAAACAGCCAAAGGAATGGAAACCCCTTGTGTATGCGCAAAAAAGGCAAGAGCAACTCCCGCTATTGTACTACACGTAATATGGGTTTTGTAACCGGCCATTATGAACTCCCTATAATCACAACAAAATAAAGATCCTATCATTCTCTATTTCGGAAAAATTAAAAAACTTCATAACACTAAAAAATAAATTAGAATGAATTTTCCGATTTTTTGGAATTTAATTGAACTTCCTTGTAAAAAAATGACGATGGTGAAAAACAGGATAACGATATCAAAAACAAAGGTAATTTCACTTGAATAAAGGGATAAAGAAATGAAAAAAATGTTACTTGTTATTTCAGCGGCATTATTTTCGGTAATTCTGTCCGGTTTTGTTTATGGACAGGGATTCGTCGCAAATAAAAACTGCAATAAAGACAATAGCGGTCGTTTTGCCGCTGGTTATCAAGCTTCCAATTCGTTTGGTGGACTAGGATTCATGAATAATGTGGATCCCTATGCGGGAGCTCCAGTTTATGTCGTCAATAATAGCGATGTAATATACGGAGCTAGAGAAGTTGGAGGACATGGAATGAGATTCTTCAATGGAATGGGATCATTTGGTCGTTTTGGCGGCAATGGTTTGTTCGGAAATATAGGAAACGGTAATGGTCTTAATGGTCCATTTGCGCGAGGCGTGGCGGCACGACAGGCCAAAACAAATGCAATGGTAAATCCCTATGGTCATCCCAATACGCCAACACGTGGTCCTCGTGATTTCTTTGCTCCGAATCCACCGTCCATTGGTCCGTGATGACAATCATGGTCTCTTGAGCATCATCGTCTCTTTCAGGCAGGTGTGAACCTGCCCTATTTTCAAACTGAATATTGTTTATTATCTCTAAAAATATTTTTTAGATTTTATTTCTTGTTGTTGAACGGTCGAAATATTGGAATTTTTCCTTCCATGTTCCATTTTTCCCACAGCGAAAAGAAAATCTGAACAATTTTTCGCTAACAAATCACGTGCTTTTAGATCATCCAAAAGCCAGGCTCCCCAAAAAATAGTTGTAATCCGTTGCAGCGTCTGTTGATAGAGGGAATCATTTATGGCGCGAGATTTAAATTGATGCCCTCCATAAACTTGATGATCCGCTCCAAAAAGAGTTACATGATAACTATCGAAACGATCCAAACTGTCAAAAGGAATACGCCGTTGGTAACTTTTTGTTGTTCCAACTTTACCATCATCTTCCGTACCACTACAAGACATAAAAGGCATTTTAATTTCAGCATAAACCAAATTAGCCATTTGAGTTGTCGTATGAATGGGAGGACTTAACGCCAAAACGGCTTTAACTTTATCATTTTTGAGACAGGCCCCATTATCGGGAGGAAGCTGGCCACTGACCAATAAAGCCCCTAATGCTCCTAAATCATTTCCAGCGACACCAAATTTATCGGGATTAATAATTTTCCCCAAGCAATCATCAGTTTTTGATAATTCATCCATCTGATTAATCACAAAATTCATCAACTGTGCGCGATCCCGGCCACTCCAATAAAGATTATAGGCATATCTTAAATCGGCCCAAGGACGCAATTTTCCCTTCCAAACAGCGATATTACTTCCCGGATGTTCCAGAAGTACGGTAATGATCCCCCGAGAAGCCCATCTTTTCGCCAAATAGGCAAAATCACTTCTTGTTCCTCCCAGCCCATGGGAATAAATGACCACTGGACATTTAACCGTACATTCCATTGGAAAATAGACTTGTACTTGCACAAAATAGGGTGAAAATGTTGTTTTCCATGACAGATCCTGTACACCAACCGAATAAAGTCCCAATACAGAAGGCGTATCAGAAACAGGATCATTATTCATATCTGAAGTAACCACCATATTTTGGTAATAGCTTCTTGAAACAAGTCTGATATTCCCATTAAATTGCGCCCAAGCTGAAACAGGAAGAAAAAAACTAAAAATTAATAACAGAATAATAGAAACAATCATTTACCAACAAACCTTTATCCTTAAAAACAGCACAGAACTGGCGCAGGGGGAAAACGGATAAGGTGGGATTCGAACCCACGGACGGCTTTCACCGTCGCCGGTTTTCAAGACCGGTCCCTTCAACCACTCGGGCACCCATCCTACAAATACTCCTAAATTATAACATAGTTCAAAATTGAGTCAAGACAAAATTTTCAAGTGTTTTTAGGGATAAAGAAAAAATTCCAGCCGTTGACTGGAGACGTGATAAATTATTACCATTTTGACGGACAGGACTGGAACATGGACGTCTCGCCATGTGCTTTTCAGAACTGAAGGTCAGGTGTCCTGTCCGTATCCCTTTAAAATTATCGTAATCATTCACGAACAATTTCGGAACCACGGATATCAGAGATAAACAGAGATAGTCTGTCGTAAAATACAATATTTTACAATAACAAACAAAACATTTTTATCTATGATAATAAATAATTTTATCATAAAAAAGTTTGTTTGCCAAAAAACTATCCGTAAAAATCAGTGTTATCCGTGGTTTCACTTTATATCCATAAACGGTTACAGATTACCATATATACTCAAGATCGTTATAAAAGTCTATTTTTCAAAAAAGGCGCTACACCTGTTTTGGAGGATATGGACGAGACCTGCCTGCCGTCAGGCATGGCGTCCGTACTCCCAGAAAATACCGCATTTATAACGTTCTAAAGTATAACAGGTTGTATTTCACCTATATTAACCACCCAATAAACAGGCCCCTACTCCATGAAAAATTTTCACTATACTCAAGATCGTTATAAAAATCTATTTTTCAAAACAGATGCGACGCCTGTTTTGGAGGATGCGGACGAGACCTGCCTGCCGTCAGGCATGGCGTCCGTACTCCCTGGAAATACCGCATTTATAACGTTCTAAAGTATAACAGGTTGTATTTCACCTATATTAACCACCCAATAAACAGGCCCCTACTCCATGAAAAATTTTCACTATACTCAAGATCGTTATAAAAATCTATTTTTCAAAACAGATGCGACGCCTGTTATGGAGGATGCGGACGAGACCTGCCTGCCGTCAGGCATGGCGTCCGTACTCCCAGGAAATATCGCATTTATAACGTTCTAAAGTATAATATTCAAACAAAAATTAACCTATTGTTTCACAGATTTCATTATTGTATCATTGATTTCAGAATTGTATCATTGACTAAAGGGGCAACATCTTTAGCGAATTGCTCCAGAGCCCCCTTTTTTGTTGGAAATCGATAATACCACCAATGGGCTTCCGGTTCATAACCCCCCTGATCGATAGCATCCGCAGAAGGAAAATAATTGAAGACACCATTTGTATAGCCAATCACATGAACCGGTTTTTTTATGTATTTTGCCAATTCACGATTAAGATGGGAAAAAGTCTCGAAGGGCGTTGTCACAAAAGTATGTTCGCCAAAAGAGACGATAGTGATATTCGCATTAATTTGGCCTGCGGTTCCTTCTTTTAAGCGAGACAACTGCAGTTGTTCCCAAGGATTGACCATTCCTTCAATCCAATCGGCTCTTGATTCATAGGCTTTACGTTTGGCGGCAGCGTTTGCTTTAACTTCTTCCGGAGTCGAAACCTGAAGTGCAACCGGAATGATACAGGAACGAACCGCAAATGGAGCATTCTTGACCGGAGTCCCTTTTCTGATGCGATCCGTGACCGAATTTGCAAGTTCTTCTCCCCAGGATTGCATTTCCTGATCGGTTGCCTTCCGTTTGGGCGATCCTAAATTTCCTCCCCCTCCCTGAAGGACAAACGGTACGACAGATTCACCAAAATTTTTCTGAAGAGCGTCCGCCGTCGCCCCGGGCCATTCCGGTCCAATCAGATAATCACTATAGGAAGTTGGATGCATGGCATACTGGAGCAAAATAGCTTTAAACGAACCATTTTTTTTTCGGAAGGCCACAGCCGGAACCCTGTAGTCTACATACGCTTTTGCCTTGTCCGGATTGGGGGCAGCACCATCGCCGGGAACCGGATCATTACGGCGGTCATGGGCAAGCTCCGAATGGCCTTCGACCAAAATAATATCGCACTCTTCCATGCCCGAAATTGCTTGTCTTGATACTTCCAGCAATTTAGGAACAAGATAGTGATACAAATATTCAGTGGCTTTATATTTTCCTATCGGTTGAACGGCAGGCGCGGAATGCGTATGAGTCGCCGATAAAATAATCTGTTCCGGTTTCATTTGAATTCCTTCGGCTACTTTAGAACGAATTAAATCAGCGTCCTTCGGTTCGAAACCGAGAAGGTCACCTACGATCCACAGAATTTTATCGTTCTTTTTCTGAAGAACAAGCGCTCTTGCGAAAATGGGAGCGCGAACTCCAGTGGATTTAGTCTTTCTGCTCGCAAATCCTCCCATATAAACCGGCTCTATTGGGGTGATATCGATAGATGCCGCCCCTACAAAAAAATTTATGTTTTTGGGATTTACCGCCGTCGGTATGTTCGCAGTTTCAGCTTTCAATCCTGAATCGTTCGTGTAAAAATTCATATTAAAAAACAAAGCCACTAAAAATAAACATAAAGATAAACGTGTCATAAATTATTTCTCTCTATGGATAGAGGTAATACGGTTTCGTAAAGTCATAACAACTTTTGTTATTGTACTTGTAAAGAATACGATATGTCCAGTACGTTCCCGACCAATATTACAAAAAAAGAAAGAAATTTTGAAAAACATTTCGTCTGCCGGTATTTACGCTACATTCGATAAAAGAGCAACTTTAATGAAAATATAGAAAATTTATAAAACAAACGAACAATGTTTTATTATTGCTCCGATAATTACCATAATCAATATAGATAAAATGGTATAAATAAATAACATTGAAAATCTAGGCAAAATAAAAAATAACTATTGAATCCCAAGTTAAACCAGGTAAAATTAAGTTATGCTAATAGTTAACGATAAAAGAAAGGATCCTTTATTATTAATATTAATATATAAATATTATAATAATATTAATAGATACCCTTTAAATTGTTGATAACTAAATAAAATCAGATGTAACCCTTTATAATAATGATATTTAGTGTAATTTTATCGATGTTCAAAAGATGTTAAAATCCATTCTATTTAATGTTATAATCCTGTAGACGAATGTTGATGAATTTTCGATGTTTCTAATTCGATGTTCATAACCATTGATTTCATCAACACGATGTAACAGCATATAAACATGTTTTGAACATTTTTGATAAATGATTTTAGAATTTAGCAGTATGTTAATAATTTTTATATGTAACATTTATTTAACGATGGTTGTTATTTCATTGCTATAGAGAACGATCTTTTAGGTGATTTTTTAGGAGATCTTTTAAGAGAATCATCAGGGTCTGTACCTTTTCCTTTTCCGGTAAACAAATAAATTCAGAATAGTTGACTTGATCTTTCATTCTGAATATAATAGTTAAATCGATAGTGTTGATATGGTTTTCCATAGAGACAAATTCAGAAACAGAATACCTTTAATGTTGGTTTTTAATCCAAATTTTCAACCCCGGTTCCGATAGATACCGGTTCCAATAAATATCGGACCCAATAGATATCAGTAGTTGACATGTATAGAGTCATGATAGATATAGAGAAACGTATTGATAATGTATTGATAATGGTGGCGAGAAGTGGAAATATTTTGGAAACTGTCATTAAATTAAACAAGAACAGGACAAACACCTCAATGAAAAAAACAAACGCCTTTAAACTGCTAATGGTAACGACGATGTTTCTTTTAGGAGTTGGGTTTTTTCTTGGAAGTGCCTCAAATAGCAAGGCACAAGAGAAGGAAAATGCACGACCGATGTGGCTCAATCCAACGATTTTTGGGGAAAACAATCTAACGCCCCATTCTATTGACGTTATTCCGAAGGGTGACAGCCGAAGTACTTTAAATGGAAATTGGAAGTTTCGTTTTATTCCAACGCCCAAAGATATTCCAGCTGATTTTTATGGAGACAATTATAAAGACAGCGATTGGGATACAATTTCAGTCCCTTCAAATTTTCAGATGTTGGGATATGGATATCCTCTCTATATCAATATCAAATATCCCTGGGGACTGGCCCAGCCTCCGATTATTCCCGATAAAGATAATTGGGTTGGACTTTATCGACGCGATTTTGAAGTCGCCAAAGATATGCTAGTCGAAGGAAAACGTGTTATTCTCCATTTCGACGGTGTGGAATCCTGTTTTATGGTCTACATCAATGGAAAATATGTCGGAATGGGTAAAGATGCCCGTACTCCGGTCGAATTTGATATGACTCCCTTCCTCAAGCCGGGCAGAAATAAAATGGCCATGAAGGTCTACCGCTGGTCCGATAGTTCCTATCTGGAAGACCAGGATTTTTTCCGTTTGAGTGGTATTTTTCGTGACGTCTATTTCTATTCACAGTCCGATGTCTGTATGCAGGATATTCATTTTATTCCGCAATTGGACGAAAAATTGGAAAACGGTATCTTAAAGACGATCGTAACCGTAGCCAATAAAACTCAAAAGGCCCAAAAAGGAAGTATTAAAGTGGTCTTTACAACGGATCCGGTTGGAATCAATAATCCAATATCAAAAGATGCCCCTAAACGGGACAATTCTGTTTCCTGGACGTTACAGCCAGGAAAAACAGATCAATTTACCATTGAAATTCCTATCGAGAAACCGAAAAAATGGAGTGCGGAGACGCCATGGCTCTATCAGACCATTGTTGCCTTTCAAAATGGGCAGGATAAAACACCATTTACGGCAGAAACCTATATTGGATTCCGAAAAGTGGAAATTAAAGGAGGTCAGTTACTGGTCAATGGTCAACCGATTCTCCTAAAAGGTGTAAATCGTCATGAACATCATATGACGAAAGGTCATGTTATCGATCAGGAAATGATTATTAAGGATATTCTTCTAATGAAGAAGTTCAATATAAATGCGATTCGAACATGCCATTATCCCAATACACCTGAATTCTATTATCTCTGTGATGCGTTGGGAATGTATGTTATTGATGAAGCCAATATCGAATCGCATGGTATGGGATATGGAAAAGAGTCGTTGGCCAATGATCCGAATTGGGAAGCTGCCCATATGAACCGAACCCAGCGTATGTATGAAAGAGATAAAAATCATCCTTCTGTAATTATTTGGTCACTCGGGAACGAAGCCGGTAACGGTCCCAATTTCCGGAAAACCTATGATTGGATGAAGAAAACCGACATAACCCGTCCGGTTCAATATGAACGAGCGCAGTTGGAATCCAATACCGATATTTATTGTCCGATGTATGCTTCGGTTGACAGTCTTCGGAATTATGCTTCCAAGGAACAGACACGTCCTTTAATTCAATGTGAATATGCCCATGCTATGGGAAATAGTAACGGTAATTTAGCGCTCTATTGGGAGGCGATTCATGAATTAAAGTATTTGCAGGGGGGATTTATTTGGGACTGGGTTGATCAAGGATTATCCATGAAGCGTCCATTCCAGAGGGTTTATGATAATGGTCCCTATGGTTTTGCTGTCGATGTTGTTGGAGTACAGGCGACAAAGGATCGAGTTGGACAAATAGCCCTTGGGGAGAAGACCGCCCCTGCCAATCAAGGCCGAAAAGGTATTAAAGGATATGCCTTTATCAATAATAATACGGATGCGATCTGGAAGTTTTGCGATAAAACTCCATTTACACTGGAGGCCGTTGTTTATCCCTATGAACGAACAGACGGTATGTACAACGGTCGTTCTGAAAAGCAATTTTATATTGGTCAGAAGGGAGATGGCGTCGAATTCGTTATAAATGATGGAACGAAGACGGAACGGCTGGAAGCGAAGGTTCCGAATTGGTTTAAGAATTGGCATTATGTTGCCGGAGTCTATACAACCGAAGAAATGATTCTCTACATTGATACTAAAGAAGTAGCACGTAAACCTTGTACCTTAAGTATTAACAAGACGACCCATCCCTTTGAATTCGGACGTGATTCCTATTATCTGGACCGCAAGGCGGGCGCGTTAATAGGTCAAGTTCGAGCCTATGCTACGGATCTGACGCCGCGAATTATTAAAGAAGCGTTTGACGAACGGGAAGACAATACCTATTTGTTTTTCGATATCGACTTCGATAAAATGAAAGTCGAATATAAAGATGATGTATACGAAGGATATGGCGGAGAATTTGGTCCTCCCGATGTTCCTACAGACCAGAATTTTTGTATGAACGGACTGGTTGGTGGGGATCGTACTCCGCATCCAGATTGTATGGAAGTTCGCAAATGTTATGCCGATATTAAAATTGTCCGTGACAGTCAAAATAATGATTTTTCGAAATATAGGATTAAGAACGGCTTTTTCTTTAACGATTTATCCGATGTCGAGTTGGTTTGTACTTTAACGGAAGACGGTAAACCACTGGAATCGAAACGGTTTACTTTTGGTAAAGAAATAGAAAATGCCGGTCCCCAGAAGGACATATCGTTTGTTTTGAATTTCGATAAAATTAATTTATCGAAGACGGAAATATTTAAGCCGGTTCCCAGTGCGGAATATATGGTTAATTTCCGTTTTGTGGTCAATAAAGACAAGGTTTCTTTTATAAATAATAGCGAGAAGAACAGAGTTATTATTTTACCGAAGGATCAAGTATTAACCGAAGATCAGTTCCGTCTTCCAGTTTATCAGGAAGGCGGCCATATAGGTCCGCAAAACGTTTTTCGACGCGATATCCTTCCAATGCCGGTCTACGCGAACTTTTGGCGTGCGCCGACCGATAATGATCGAGGTAATAGAATGGCACAGCGTCAGGGCGTCTGGCGTTTTCCCGACCCGATTCCTTCTTCCTTGAAAACTGTTGAAGAAAAGGACAAGGATGGAAATTTAATTGAAGAAGTTTCCTACGAACTTAAAAATGTAAAAGGATCGGTTACAATGCGGACCGTCGATTATGCCAATGGAGAAAAAAAGGTTCGCATTGTCATGAAAAGAGACAAGGGAACACCAGAACCTCCACGAGTCGGTACTCTATTGTATCTCCCGTTGAATTTCCCGAACGAGGAATGGAATGTTGTCTATTACGGACGTGGTCCAGAAGAAAACTATTGGGACAGAAAAACAGGATCCATGATTGGACGTTATGAAACGACCGTTGATGCCATGCGTGTCAACTATTCCGAGCCAGGTGAATTCGGTAATCGAACGGATGTTCGCTGGTTGGAAATAACCGATTCGAAGGGAAATGGATATCGGGTTATTCCGTTGGATTCCAATGGCGTTCATACCGGAAAAGATCAAGCGGCCTCCTTCTGTTTCTCCGCGAAACGATGTCTGGATCGCGATCTGGAATCGGTTGAGCATTTTTGGATGATACCTTGGAGTAATGTCATTGCCTTGAGTATCGACTATCAACAGATGGGAGTCGGCGGCGATAATTCCTGGGGGGCTCGTGAATATCCCCAGTTCCGCCTCTCTGATACGGAATATGTATTCGAATATATGTTGACACCGATTTACCGCGGAAAACTTCCCCGGAAGAAGTATGTAACCGATATAGAAATGAAATGATGGAAAATACATCAGTCTATTATCAGTCGCCGGACATTGATTTATCGATGATTCGGCATATTGCCTTCGATATGGACGGTACGATTTATAAAGGTTCCCAACTGTTTCCCTATACGAAAACCGTATTTGAAACACTGGAGAAGTTGGGAATCGGTTATACCTATTTGACGAACAATTCCTCGAAAAGTGTGGTCGATTATTTATCGAAAATTGAGCAGCTTGGTCTTCCTGGGACGAAGGACAATATTTATACATCGTCATCGGCAACCCTGGATTATATGGCTGTTGAATATCCGCAGATTCGAACGATATATTTGCTGGGGACAGAGAGTCTCAAGACTGAATTTCGGGCGAATGGATACCGATTGGTCGATAAAGATTCGGAGACAGAACCGGAACTTGTTCTTGTTGCATTCCATACAAATCTCAATTATGAAGATTTATGTCGATGTGTTTGGTGGATACAGCAGGGAAAACCATATTTGGCGACGCATCCGGATTTTGTATGTCCAACGGATCGTCCAACGGTTCTTGTCGATTGCGGAGCCATTTGTTCCTTAATTGAATCGATTACGAAACGCAGACCGAGTGCCGTGCCCGGCAAGCCGAGTGCGGCAATGCTTCAAGGGATAATGAATCGTTATCATTTAAAGAATACGGAATTAATCATGGTGGGCGATAGACTTTACACCGACCTGGAGATGGCACGAAGAGCGGCTGTCTTTGGTGTTTTGGTTTTGAGTGGGGAAGCAACCCTTGATGACTGGCGTTCCGGATCTGTTCAGCCCGACTTGGTTGTTGACAACATTGCCGTTATGGCCGACCTGCTGATAAAGGCACGAAGCATTAACCCATAGAGTGAAATTTTTTACTCTATTCGAGGGTACTGTCGAGACTAATGTCACGATTCGTCCTATAGGTGAAGGACACCTCTTGACCCCGATTTATTCCCGATTTTAATCCCTGTTCAACAGGGGGTCTTCGTGTACGTCCATTTTCATTAATTTTACGAAAAATCGATTGTTATACTCAAGGTCGTTATAAAAATCTATTTTTCAAAACAGGCGATATGCCTGTTTTGGAGTATGCGGACGAGATATCCGCGCTCCCAGAAAATGCCGAATTTATAACGTTTTAAAGTATATATTTGATATGTTTAAAATGTAAAATGATACATTTTAAACCGGGAAATATGGATTGTTTACGTGCAAAACGATTGAGTTTATTATGCAAATAAATAATCATGCAAATAAATTATTGAAACATTGTTGCTTTTAATATGCAAAATAACGATGTTTCGAAGGGGTTTTCCATACAGGTGATTTCTGAATGATGTATTGTTTAAATAACAATATTTTATCATCATTTTTATCATCATCTATTCATTAAAGCCCTTGTTTTAATCCATTCATTCACAATGTGTATTTATTTACAATGTCAGTATTTTAAATTTGGAGAAAAAATAAATGTCTTCTTCCGAACAGACATCATCTAAATGTAATCAGATCAAAAAGGAACGTTTAATGTCCCTGGATGCGCTTCGCGGATTTGATCTGTTGTTTCTTGTAGGGATAGGTCCGATATTTTCCGCGTTTCGCGGAGGGCCATTTAGGGAATTTTTTGCAACGAACGATTGGGGAAAATTTATTGTCGAACAATTCAATCATGTTGCCTGGGAAGGTTTTGTCTGTTGGGATTTGATAATGCCTCTTTTCCTTTTTACAACAGGAATAACGATTCCATTTCAATTTGCCAAATATTTTAATAATGGTTCGCACAAGTCATGGTTAAAGATATATTTACGTATTTTTAAACGAGTTTTGCTATTATGGATATTCGGAATGATAGCCCAGGGACATCTATTGGACTTGAAGCTCAATGGTTTATATCTCTATTCCAATACCTTGCAGGCAATAGCAGTTGGTTATTTAATTGCATCCGTTCTATACCTTCATTTTGGAATAACTGTTCAAATAGTTGTTTTCCTTTTATTATTGATAGGGTATTGGGGGGCAAGTACCTATATTCAAGTAGAAAATTATGGGTGTAATTTTGTGGCGGGTACCACCCTGGCCGAATGGATAGATATCAAGTTACTAGGACAATTTCAGGGGAGTGTTTCTTTTAATAATGGGACCTGGGCCATTTCTTCGAACTATCATTATACCTGGATATTGAGTAGTTTGACGTTTGGTGCGACGGTAATTAGTGGTGTTTTTGCCGGTGAATTGATTCGGCGCAATTCCTTGAGCCGAAAAGGGAGTTCATCGAATCAAGAAGAGGAAGGTGGAAAAAAAGAGTTTTCCGGTCATACTGTTTTTGCTCTTCTATTACTGATGGGGGTCGCCTTTATTGCGCTCGGATGGTTTTGGGGAAAAGTTCCTGAAAATGTATTTGGGTACTGTCCGATTATTAAACCGATATGGACACCCTCTATGGTTTTGTTCAGTAGTGGTTGGAGTATTATTCTTCTGGCATTATTTTATGAAATTATTGATGTTTTGGGATTTAAATGGGGATCTGCCTTTTTAATTGTTTTAGGAATGAATTCCATAACGGCCTATATGCTGCCGCGGTTCATAAATTTTTCGAGTATGGTAAAAGGTATAATCTATGGAACTCAACAATATCTTCAAATATGGTATGAACCGGCAGTGGCGATTTTTGGATTTCTTCTATTATGGTATATTTTATGGTGTATGTATCGTTGTGGAAAATTCCTTCGTGTGTAGTATACTGGTTGATACAAGCAGTCGGCTAAAGAATAATGGTAAAATTGACATTTAAAAGGTACAGGAAAAAATGAAAAAACGAATTGTATTATTTTTATATTTGATATTAATGATAACAACGTCCATTTTTGGCCGGGGAAAACGTGATCATCTCGAAGGCCTGGTCTACGAGACGGAGGACTGGTCGTTACCGAAGGATGCCTGGGTAATTGATAAAGAGTCGTCAAATAAATGGTGTTTGTGGACGAAGGAGGAAGACGTTTGGAACAAGAGATCGAACGGTGCATCCCTAAAAACGCCGCACATTAGCAGGGACCGGAAGACTCCGGAAGAAGGAGCGCCACCACTTCATACTGTAATTACGGGAATTCCCAAGGGGCAATACCGGGTCTATATGAGTCCGACAAACAGGACGCTTGCATTTTCCTTCGACGGAAAAAAATGGCTGCGAAGTGAAAAAGGGGAGACCAATCTCGGTATTTTCAAAATAGAAGACGGTCGATTTGAAATATGGGTGGATGACTTCTATGCGGATCCGGAAAATTTAGGGACCTCCTATTATGATTATATTCGTTTTGTATTGACCGATGAACTACCAACAATTGATAATGTAACGGCATTTACACTTCCGAATGGCAATACGCAGATTAGTTGGATTAGTTCGGTTCCGGCTATGGCCGCAACGATTCGATATGGTCAAACGGAATCGGAGTTGAAGACGGTTGAAGAAGGTGAAAATGGGTTGCGAAACCATGTAGTCGTTCTTTCCGGACTCGAAACAGGGAAAAAATATAGAGTTCATATTGATGCTCCCATTAATATTGCCGGGCGTCTCTGTCCGAAGGAGTCCATAACGATTATTGCGGGCGAACGTCCAATACCTGGTCCGACACAAAAGCGGAAAATACGTCTTCAGATTAACGAACCGACGAAAAGCGCACGAACAAATTGGCCGGTAACATCCGGGATTCCACTGGAAAAAGGTGTTTTAGCCTCTGTCAATGAAGTCGCGATTGTCAATGAAAAAGGAGAAGAGATACCAGCCCGGTTCGAGGCTTTTTATCATTGGCAGGACGGATCTGTTAAATGGCTCGTTTGTAATTTTTTAGTTGATACCCAGGTTGGTAAACCGACGTTTTATTATCTGGAAACAGGAAAAAAACACCAATCCTGTTTTGTAAATCAACAGATGGAAAAACGAGTTAGGGAAATTCTGAACAGTTCCGAATCGAAAATCGTTTTGAAGAATGGACAGATTTTAACCCAACGATTGGAGGAGGGGACTATTGAATCGACCGGTCCTGTTTGTACGACCCTAAAAGCGGAAGGCGATTATCTTGATAGTAAACAGAAGCCGATGTTCCGTTGGCGGTGTCATATAACTTCTTTTATAAACGGTATGAATCGTATTCGCTGGTATATCGGTAATAATAATGGAAAAGATGTGCATACGCCGATTCGGAATGCCGTTTGGGATATGAAAAATATTAAGAAAAAAGGATCGATTGAATTATCGGATGGAACGAAGGCCGAATCGGATATTCATGTATTACAGGATCTTGAAAAACATGTAATAATAGAGACCGAAGATAAAAAACAGGAGAAGGAACATTCGGATGGCTGTCTTCGTTATTGTGATTCCATTTTTTGGATTCGTGATTTTTGGCAGACATGGCCGAAGGGATATCAGATAAAAGACGGTCGTTTTGAGTTTGCGATTCTTCCCGAACTTCCGAAAAAAGATTATCCTCCGAAAAATTGGCAGTCATTAGAAGAAACCATGATGCATTTCTATTGGTATCAAGATGGTTGCTATCTTTTTAAGCGGGGAATGGAACTCGAATCGGAAATATGGTTTATTCCCAATTGGAATAACACAGCCGATACAAAAACAATTTCCGAATGGATGTCGCATCCGTTATTTGCCGTTTGCGAATCGGAATATTATTGTCGGACGAAAGCGTTTGGCGCAATCAATCCGGCGCGAACGGATCAATATGCCGAATTTGAAGACGCATTTGACATATCCTTCAAGAATCTTGAAAAAGGGCGTGTTCGTCGAGGAGAATATGGTTGGATGAATTTTGGCGACTGGTTTGGCGAGCGGACCTGGAATTGGGGGAATAACGAATATGATCTTCCCTATATCACAGTGGTTCAATTTGCGCGAACAGGCCGAATGGAATATTTAAAACGAGGAGTGGAAATGTCGCGTCATTATACGACGATAGACTACGTTGCCTGGCCTTGGGGGACGTTACGGGAACTAATGTACGCGCACAGTACGGGTCATGTAGGAGGTTTTATCAGGAAGGACGATCCGCGTATTGTCAAGCAGGAGAACTTTGTCGCGAATCTGGTTGGTGGAATGGATGGCAGCGGAGGTCATGCGCATCATCCTGGTAATTATCTGATTGGATGTTTAACGGGAGATAAACGTATTTGCGAGGTAGCGGAGACTGCCTGCTGGAATCAGGCCCGGCGATATACGCCCGACTATCATATTTCCATTGAACGTGCCGTTGGATGGGCCTTGGGAAACGCTGTTTATTCCTGGCAGTATACCGGTAATCCCTATTATCTCAATGCGGCGAAAATATTCTTCGAATCAATCAGGAAAACCCAAAATCCAATAACAGGATGTTTCGATTTATTACAGGATCAATCGGAATGTAACTGTCCAGATAAAAAAGAGCATCGAGGCGGTAAAGCGTTTGCTGTAGGTGTCCTGTTACATTCCCTGGCCCGATATTATGAAACTTCCAGTGATCCTGAAGTGAAAAAATCCATTATTCGTTGTGCCGACTGGTTAATAAATTATTCCTGGAACGAGGAGAAAAAAGGATTTCGATACAAAACAGGATGTCCGAAATATGCCGATTCCGGTTGGTATTCGATTATAGTTACCGAAGGTATTGCCTATGCAACGGAATTGACGGGAGATCCAAAATACATTAAATTTGTTGAACGTACTATCGGCGAACATCTCTATAATACCACCGGAGATGGACGCGGTACCGGAAAATCGTTTACACAGAATTTCCGACATTTACCGCATCTTCTCTATTATTTCCAAAAACACAATATTGTTGTTCCTAAAAAATAAAAGACAGGTAATAGAGATATTCAGGTAATAGAGATATTCAGGAGTATCACTTTAAAAGTAACCATTCACGAACGATTTTGGAACCACGGATATCAGGGATAAACACAGATATACTCAAGGTCGTTATAAAAAATATTTTTTTCCAAACAGGCGAGACGCCTGTTTTGAGGGAGCGGACGAGACGTCCGCGCTCCCAGGAATAACGTCGTACAGTATATCTTCAACCATGGCATTATTACTCAAGTGCTATAAATCTCTTTTTTCCAAACAGGCGAGACGCCTGTTTTGAGGGAGCGGACGAGACGTCCGCGC
>CAYUAP010000094.1:18370-18536 GCA_964442735.1 uncultured Planctomycetaceae bacterium
ATTATTACTCAAGTGCTATAAATCTCTTTTTTCCAAACAGGCGAGACGCCTGTTTAGAGGGAGCGGACGAGACGTCCGCGCTCCCAGGAATAACGTCGTACAGTATAAATGGTTTTATCATAAAAAAGTTTGTTTGCCAAAAAACTATCCGTGAAAATCAGTGTTA
>CAYUAP010000095.1:0-13451 GCA_964442735.1 uncultured Planctomycetaceae bacterium
ATTTTATCATAAAAAAGTTTGTTTGCCAAAAAACTATCCGTGAAAATCAGTGTTCTCCGTGGTTTCACTTTATATCCATGAACGGTTACGTTTTCTTTATTATGGTTTCTTTATTAATGGTTTTCTTTATCGTTTGAAGATGAAATATCCTGCGTGATTTTCTGAAAATAACCGGCTGTAAAAACTGTTTTATTATTTTCAACAATAGATTGAAAATGAATGGATTGAAAATGAATGGATTGAAAATGAATGGATTGAAAATGCCGACGATGTTTGTTATAATAACAAAAATGGAAACGGAATACATTTCAAAACTACAAATATCACGACGGAACATGAATAGTATACTGAAAAATACAACAAGTTGCAATAATAATCCCCTATAATATATATGGGATAATATTCTATTTATGATAAACGTTGTTTCTCAAAAGACTATCCATGAAAATCAGTGTTATTTATGGTTGTAAATTAAGTTAAATACAGTGTTATTAATCATTAATCATAATGAAAAAATAAAACGAGGGTGTATAACAATGGATCTTTCAATAACAAAGGCTCTTTCAATAAAACGAAAAAACATATACAGTTTTATTCTCCTTAATATTCAAATACTTTTATTTTTGAATATAGGTATAACGATATTGTACGGGACCGAGACGAAGTTGTTTCCCGAGACGAAGTTGTTTCCCGAGCCGGAACAGTTTGTTCGTCAAATGGAGAAGAGTCCGGACGCGAGTTATTTAAGGATTCTGGCAGATCGTATAATTGCGGCGCCGAAGGAAGGAGAGCAATTCCTGACATCCTTGACACAACTTCCCCATTCGACCGGAGATTCCATTACGGCGGAAATTATATGGCGAATTATGATGAAAAAGAGTAAAGAGAATTCTTTTTGTGAAATAGCGGCAAATTTATTATCGAGTAGCGAGGTGGTTACGGCCGCACTAGCGGAATGGGCTTTAGCTATTCGGGTCGGTCTTGATAATAGCGGACCAACAGAAATCTGGACGGAATCGATGACGAATCCCCCCCACTGGTTTGCGGTCTGGATCGCCCTTTCTCCGGAAAAATATACCGAATTCGATTATGTTCGTACCATTGTAATGTATCAGACCCATTTAAAGGTAAAAGCGCTTCAGGGAACGGCCCGACAGGCACAATGTCGATACGATCAAATGGTTGAATATATCGAGGAGGCATTGGAAGAGGGCAATCCTGTTTTCGCGAAACGAACGGGTCAGGAGATATCGAAGGCTCGAACAATAACGCAAAACAATCTTCGGCGGATCAAGGAAAAAATGGCGGCCATTCATGCCGAATTTGATCAATTATCGTTGGAACAGACTGCGGACAATATCCATCGGGCGCGACGTCTCTATCTTGATCTTCGTTTGACCGGACGTGAACTCGTTCTAATGAATCCCGACCTTGATTTTCAGGAGATTCTGTTTTCACGTCGTCATTCCAATCATGGTTTTAGGAATATAACCGGATCGCAATATCCGTGGAGCCATAAACCGGGGGGTGATATTTCCATAAAAACGGGATTTACACCCTCCGGTTCCGTTCGCGATATTCTCAAGGGGAGACTGGGACCGGGCCATGTTCACGGGATGGACCTTCATTGGAATGCCGATAAAATCGTATTTGGCTATGCCCGTCAAGTACAATGGCCACCTGCGTTTAATCCACTCCAATCGGGCGATAATCAGACCTTTCATCTTCGACGTACCAACGAACCGCTCCATCTGTTCGAAGTTGGTATTGACGGCAATAACCTTCTCCAGATAACCGATAGTCGGGAATGGGGGGATTTTGAACCGACCTATTCCCCGGATGGTGGAATCGTCTTTGCCTCGGACAGGTCAGGGCGCAGCAGTGAATGTGGGTCTTTTGTGGCCGACCATTCGGTGATTAATCTCTATCGTTGTAATTCCGATGGAAAAAATCTACGTATGTTGAGCGATAATAAAGATATTGACCGGTATCCCCATACACTGGATAATGGCCTAATCGGTTATACTCGTTGGGAATATCAGGAACGGCATTTTTTCGAGATTCATGCGTTTTGGACGATCCGGCCTAACGGAACCTATGCGGAAGCCTCCTATTCGCAACATCTGTCAATACCTTGGGCACTCCGGGATACGCGGAGTATTCCGGATTCGAATTACCTGGTCTCCATTGCCACAGGACATCATACCCTTCCCTATGGTCAAGTTGTACTATTTGATTCGAGTGCCGGGCCAAACGATCCGAATCAGATATGGTCGGTTACACCCAATACGATTCCTCCGGAAGGTCCTTCCGTAAAAAAAGCCGTTCCGGAAGGAGGGGTTCCCGATACAGGCGGAGAATTTTATACGCCGTATCCGCTTTCCGCTAAATCATTTTTGGTCGCCTATTCGCATCATCAGCCGTCATTTACGGCATCTGACTGCCGCGGCGGCGATACACAATTCGCTCTTTATGTTATTGACGTTTTTGGTAATAAAGAATTGATTCATCGGGATAAAATCAAGTCGTGCGATTATCCCTATCCATTAAAACGGCGGACAGCTCCATTTGTAATCGCCGATAACAGACTTCCAAAAGCGGAGCAGCCGGAACCATCGTTCTACGTTGTGAATGTTCACAATGGTCTTGACCCTCAAGATAATGGAAAAATCAAATATATTCGTATTATGCAGCGGGTTGGCTGGCCGCTTGATGTGGCGACAGGAGCGAAACGATATATTCCGGGAGCGGCCTGGGAACGTGTTTTCGCACACTGGTCCTGGGCTCCCGCCCGGGAAATTGGCACCGTTCAAGTGGAAAAGGACGGATCCGCCTCCTTTTATGTTCCCGCCGGACTTTCTGTCTATTTTCAGGCCCTGGACGAAAATTATATGGAAGTACGCCGTATGCGCAGTCATATCAGTTTGGAACAAGGGGAGGTTCGTGGCTGTAACGGCTGTCATGAAACCCGGGCGCAAGCGCCCGTTCCGGGAAGAAACATTCAGCCAATGGCTCTCAATCACTCTCCACAGATTCCGACTCCCCCCGAATGGGGAGCCGACCGACTCCTGGGATACGAATGGTTGATTCAGCCTGTTTTCGACCGCCATTGCATCTCCTGCCACAACACAAATAGTACCGAGGGGGTTGCTCCCGACCTGACTGCAACAAGAGACCCAAAAACCGGTATTTTTAAATCGTATATGGAACTGTTTCCCAATGGTAAAGTATCCGGCCTGACGACTGACTCCTCGAAAAAACCCTATGGTTCAATGAAAACACTCCCCATGGTTTCCATCTCCGATAAATTAAGTAACGCGTCCATTACAAAACCACGACAGTTCGGATCGCATAAAAGTCGATTGATTCGTGTCTTTTTGGACGATCCACTTCATGCACAAAAAATACGTCCTAAAATCGGAAACGCCGATTGGAAGGCTCTTGTAACCTGGGTGGATGCCAATGCCCCCTATTATGATTCGTTCTATAATAAAAGGCCGGAAAAAGAAAAAGGTCCGGTCCGAAATATCAAAACGAATTTTCCATTGGTCTTTTTTAATGATTGAATCGTCCGGATTCTTTATCTGTTATTTTATCGGTTATTTTATCTGTTTATTGATTTCAAAATGATAGATACCCGATGGGACGGAGAAGACCGTATAATCACCTTCATTTCGTAATGGCTGGAGTCCCTGGGGTATAGAGGAGATATGGTCGGGCCCGTCCGGAGAAGGTACGAAAACGGTCGCCCCTGTATTGGGAGGTACGGAAATATCGAAGGCCCATGTTTTGTCATTGACTTTTTTCCAGGAGGATTCAATACGTCCGGCAATGGAACGATAAAATCCCTTCGCGCTTGTCAAGGGGATCGACCCCCAAACAGGCGGACGAATGACAAAATTTTGGAATCCGGGCATCTGTGGATCACGTCGAATTCCCAGGACCGAATCGATATACCAGGAGCCGGGGAATAAATAGGAACTGTGCAGGAGTGAATGGCCTGGTTTATCTTTTTCCCAGGCTTCCCAAATTGTAGTGGCATCGCAATCTTTCATAAAGCCCCAGCCGGGATACTCCTTTTGCGATAACATACTATAGACCAAATCGGTTCGATTTTCTGCACGTAGCAACTTAAAAAGCATACTACCCCCGGTAATACCGGCACCGATATGTCCTTTACAATTGACCATAATCTCTTTTTCGAGACGCTTCATAACATCGGCACGAATAGCCTTGGGTGGAATTTCCGCAACGAGTGCCGCTGCCATACTGGTTTGCGATCCATCGAGATAGGAGTTATCTTCCGAATGGAAGTATTTTTTATGAATGGCTTTTCGGGCATTATTGGCCTTAATACGCCATTGTTCCGCCCGATCGGTTTTACCGAGAACTTCGGCGATATCTGCCGCAGTAGTCAAATTAAAGACACGATAGCAGTTATTAAAGAAGAGGGCCTCCGGCGTATCACTATTCGGTCCACCGGCAGCGCCCGGCCATAGCCAGTCGCCGAGAAAACTCCAAACCATACCATACTTCTGTAACAGATCGTTTTCGACATGAAGGTCAAGAAAGGCCAGCCAATCGGTAATCATCCCGAAATTTTCGGTTAAAACACGTTTATCATTATACTGTAGATAGAGATACCATGGCAGAGTCACACAGATACCGCCCCATCCGGTACCCCCACCTCCGGAATATGTTGGCGCAGTATTCGGCAGAATTCCGCTACAGAAGTAACGACCGCCCCCCTCCTGATCCTTTATTGCCGGATCGTTCAAGTTCATCCAGAGTGGTTCGCGTCCTTGAACGTCGCGCCAGTCTTCCGTCCATTTATAATAGAAGGCGGGAAGATCGTAATTATACATGCCCGTTTCGCAGGTCGCATGGGCGTCTCCGCCATAACCGAGTCGTTCGCGCTGCGGGCAATCGACGATATATCCGCCGAGCGACAGATTTTCATAGGTCCAGCATACCGTATTATAGATCCAGTTCAAAAGAGGATCGGAACATTGGAACGAAGCCGCGTTTTGATATCCGGTACGAACCGACCAGCCGCGAATATCGCTCAATTGGGGCTTCTCCTCCAGACCGCGTATTGTAATCCAACGGCCGGAACTGTAATTAAATCGATTCTTGAAGGTTCCCTGGCCTGAAGGACCGAAGGTGTATTTACTCCGAATACCAAATGTAATTTCTTTTTGAGGCGCTTCGGAGAAAATGAAGTCCACGGTACTGCCCGGCTTGCCTTTAACCTTAATTTCCGTCCAGCCCGCAAAATTAACACCCATATCAACGCGCCAAACTCCGTTTCCTTTATCTTCAATGGTAACAGGATGAATCTCTTTTGTCATAATATTTTGATCGCCAATTTGCGCGGTTAAGGGTAGGGGGCGATCTTTTAAAAGAAGATTGTCTTGAAGAATGGGGTTTTGTGGATCGGTTTTAGCCATTTGTGATAGAAGGGCTAGCGGTTTCGGTGAATAGATCGTAGCCTGTTTCCAATCGGAATCGTTGTATTTCAGAAGATTCCAGTCGGGAATTGCCCGATCCTCAATCCAATGTTCACCCCCGAAACTACCGAAATTCCAGTTACCCAGGAGTAAATTTGGACTCGAATGCGTTTTCCAACTTGCATCGGACACAATTCGTATTACCGAATCCGTTTTGAAATGGAGGTCCATTTGAAGAATAAATTGTGGAGTACGAACCAAGCCGGCATTTGTATAGGGTGGAAAAATCGACCAGCTGGTACCGAGCCAGACCGCAATAACGTTTTTACCGGGCTTGAGCATGGTACAAACATCATAAACGATATATCGGGCGCGCTTTGTGTGGTCCGTTACGTTTGGGGCCAAAACGTTTTTACCAACACGTTTTCCATTAATATAGATTTCATGATATCCAATAGAGGCGATAAAGAGCATGGCCTGACCAGGTACCGATTGTATCTCAAATGTTTTACGAAACCAGGGATCGTAGATATTACTGTCCTGATTATGGAGTCCCCGTTTATAATCGTATATTTCATCCGATCCAATCCATTGTGCTGTCCATTCCTTTTGATCGAACAGACCGGTACTCCAAAAGGCGGGTTTTGCCGCAGTTAAAATCGCGCCTCTTTCATTTTTTACCTGAACCGTCCAATTGTAGATCCGATCCGACTGAAGTGGCTTGCCCGCATATTCCACTTGAGACATTTGGGAGGAATTGACCCAACCACTGTCCCAACTGGTCCCTTTATTCTCCTGAAGATCCTGTCGCGATTCGGAGACAAGAATACGCCATGCCGTCTGTTTTTGGCCGTAATAATCCGGCCTCGCCGGGGCGTAGTTCCAACTGAATCGAGGAATCTTTTGATCGACTCCAAGAGGATTCACCATATATTCACACCGCAGATTCTCCGGTATGAACGAATGACTTATTTCCGCAGTTCCAGCCAGTATTTGACCAACTCCTCCAGGAAACAGAACCGCTAATAGTAATATTAAGAGTGATTTTCGATACATCTAATCTCCTTTCATATCCTGCCGATTTTTACATATGCGGCAACGGAATATATTGAGTACACCTTCCATCCGTATTCCAGGAATGCGGATCTCTTGTTCAACTGATAGTTTCTATTGTACCGATATAATAAAGGGAAGTCAATCATGGAGGGAAGTCATCATGGGACGAATCGATATCAACTCTAGGGAAAACAGAAAACAGAAAACTGAAAACTGCAAACAGGGAAGGATCAACCAGAATAAACATGACCGAAAATCAGCGAGGTGCCGATAGGGCATTAGTTACCATGATATTAGTACCATGATATACTCAAGGTCATTATAAAAGTCTATTTTTCAAAACAGGCGAGACGTCTGTTTGGGAGGATGCGGACGAGACCTGCCTGCCGTCAGGCATGGCGTTCGCGCTCCCGGGAAATGCCGAATTTATAACGTCGTACAGTATATTAATACCAGATATAATACCAGTATATTAATATCTGGACATTAATACACCTTCTGCAGGATATTTTTTAAACGGCGTTTGTACAAAAAAAAAACAGCGATGACATCGCTGTTTTTTAAGGAATCAACCACCCACGGAGATCATAAAATGGAGCAAATGGGAGTCGAACCCACGACCTCTACATTGCGAACGTAGCGCTCTCCCAATTGAGCTATTGCCCCTTCCGATCAATTGTGGTTTATTTTAGACCGGAACCTTTTTTTGTCAAGGGGGAAGAGAACGGGGGCGCCATAAAATCTGCGTGGATCTTTCTCTAGGCCAAAAATCGTTAAAATAGAACCTGCGATAATAAAAAAAGGGATAAAGCCTTGACAATAGCAATCAAAGTGGTATCTTTCCGTTTATGAAACTTTAATATTTCCCTTAAAAAACAGGAGAGTCGAAATTATGTCGGAGCTTTCATTAAAAAAGAACCCGAAATTTACCGGTCGAAAAGGACCACTCGTTCTAATCGTTATGGACGGAGTTGGAATAGGCAAACAAGACGGATCCAATGCGGTTTATTTGGCAAAGACGCCAACCCTGGACCAGCTTTTTCATGCTAAACTTTATACACAACTTCAAGCGCACGGCAAGGCGGTCGGTCTTCCTTCGGATGACGATATGGGTAATTCCGAAATAGGACATAACGCGCTTGGAGCCGGTCGGGTATTCGACCAGGGAGCCAAACTGGTGAACCGATCGATAGAAACGGGAAGTATGTATCAGGGAGAAACGTGGAAGAAGGCCATTAGTACCGCACAGGCGGGCGGAACCCTTCATTTTATCGGACTACATTCGGATGGTAATGTCCATTCCAATACGGCCCATCTCTATGCCATGCTGAAGGAAGCCGCAAAAGAAGGAGTGAAGCGTTGTCGGGTTCATATTCTGCATGACGGTCGAGACGTTCCGGAGAAATCGGCACTGACCTATATTGACGCGACGGAAAAAGTACTCGCGGACATTAACGCTCAATATGGAGCCGACTATAAAATTGCTAGTGGCGGTGGTCGTATGATTACCACAATGGACCGATACGAAGCGGATTGGAGTATCGTCGAACGCGGCTGGAAGGCCCATGTTTTAGGTGATGCCCGTACTTTTGCCAGCGCAACCGAAGCGGTTCAGACAATGTACGATGAAAGTCCCAAGGCGGTTGACCAATATCTGGAATCTTTTGTCGTCGTCGATACAAATGGCAAACCGGTTGGTACCATTGAAGATGGTGATGCCGTTGTCTTCTTTAATTTCCGTGGAGACCGTGCTATTGAAATTACGAAGAGTTTTGAAGGGGGGGACGAGTTCAATCATTTTGATCGTGTTCGCGTTCCCAAGGTCTTTTATTGCGGAATTATGGAGTATGACGGCGACCTGCATTTACCGACACATTTCCTCGTCGCGCCTCCGGAAATAGACCGGACCTTCTGTGAATATCTTTGTGCCGAAAAAATCTCGATGTTTGCCGTTAGTGAAACCCAAAAATTCGGGCATGTTACCTATTTCTGGAACGGTAATCGTTCTGGATATATCGATGAAAAGTGTGAAAAGTACGAGGAAATTCCTTCCGACCGTATTGAATTCGATAAAAAGCCTTTAATGAAAGCGGAAGAAATAATGGAATGGACCGATTCCGCACTAAAGAGCGGTAAATTCCGTTTTGGTCGATTGAATCTCGCGAACGGTGATATGGTGGGACATACCGGCAATCTGGAAGCGACAATTATAGCTGTTGAAAAAGTGGACGCCTGTGTCGGTCAGATTCTTGATGTTATTAAAGAACTGGGCGGAATCGCCATTGTAACTGCCGACCATGGTAACGCAGATGAAATGTGGACGGAGAAAAAGGGTGTTCGATCTCCGAAAACATCCCATACTCTCAATCCGGTTCCGTTCTGTATTTATGACCCAAATTATAATGGTGAATACGATATGTCCCATATTGAGCATCCTGGTTTGGCCAACGTTGCCGCTACGGTTCTCAATCTGCTCGGTTTCGAAGCTCCGGACGATTATTGTCCTTCTTTAATTACCTTTAAGAAGTAATCCTCTGAATCAATCTCAAATTCTATTACTATAGGGATTGAAGTTGACGGGACTCCTGATATACTTTATAGAGTATTAATATTTTAAGATCGAGTACACAGGAGTTCCCAAAAATGAATGAAATTCGAATTGAGCACGATTCAATGGGGGAAGTACGGATTCCCCGTGAAGTCTATTATGGAGCCCAGACACAACGGGCAATTGATAATTTTCGTATTTCCGGCAAACATATTGCGCCGGAACTGATTCATGCCCTGGGCCTGGTGAAATGGGCGGCCGCAAAGGCCAACCAGCAGTTGGGACTATTGACCAGGACGAATCGCGCGTCTCTTCGTGAAGATGAAGTAACGGCCATGATAACGGCGGCTCGGGAAGTGGCTGATGGTAAATTCGATAAAGAATTTCCGGTTGACGTCTATCAGACCGGGTCCGGGACCTCTTCCAATATGAATACGAATGAAGTTATTGCCAATCGAGCCTTGGAATTGGCCGGAGGCGACCGATATTCCAACGAGAAAAAAATTCATCCGAATGACCATGTAAATTATGGTCAATCGACGAACGATATTTTTCCGACGGCCATTCATCTGGCCATGGCCATGGCAATTAAGCAGAAGCTTGTACCGGTCCTAAAAAAAGGACTGGATATTTTGCGTAAAAAAGCGGACCAATGGAAGAGTATTCTCAAAACAGGTCGAACCCATTTAGCTGATGCAACTCCCTTGTCCCTGGGCCAGGAGATTAGTGGAATGGCACGTCAGTTCGAGTTGTCTCTGGAACGCGCGGATTTGGCCATTCAGCAACTGCTGGAACTTCCTATTGGCGGAACGGCTGTGGGAACTGGAATCAACACCCATCATCAATTTCCAGGACGTGTCTGCGATATTCTGGCCGAGGAAACCGGAATCGCATTTCAGCCTGCCTTTAATCATTTCGAAGCCAATGCGCAACGGGACGGGTTGACCGGTTGCCATTCTTTATTGAAGACTATTGCTACTTCCGTTTACAGTGTCGCGAATAATATTCGCTGGCTGTCGTCGGGACCTCGTTGCGGTTTTCACGAAATTATTTTAAAAGATCTTCAGCCGGGAAGTTCGATTATGCCCGGAAAGGTCAACCCGGTCCTCTGTGAGAGCCTGATGCAGACGGCGGCCAAGGTTATTGGAAACGATACCGTTATTACCTTTTCCGGAGCCTCTGGAGGACAGTTCCAACTCAATATTATGATGCCGGTTATGGCCGATGCCGCGCTGGAGTCCGTTCATATTCTGTCCGGGGCTCTTGAGGTCTTCGCTGATAACTGTCTCGCCGTTATGGAACCAAACCTTCCACAGTGCAAGAGTACTGTGGAACAGAGTTTGTCCCTGGCCACGGGGTTGAATACCTTTATTGGCTACGAAAAGGCGGCGGCACTAGCTAAAGAGGCCTTTAAAACCAATAAAACCATTCGACAGGTTTGTGAAGAGCAAAATATATTGCCGCCAGAGGAACTGGAAAAAGCGCTGGATCCCTGGCGAATGACTAAACCTGATTGATATTATTACAGTTTGAGTTTTTATATAACAACACAAATAGGAAACGTTCCTAAAGAACGAACTGAAGAAGGAAACGAATGACGAAGCATATTTTTGTAACGGGCGGAGTAGTCAGTTCTCTGGGCAAGGGATTGACAAGCGCCTCAATCGGAATGCTGTTGGAGAGCCGCGGACTATCCGTCCGAATGCAAAAGCTGGATCCCTATATAAACGTCGATCCGGGAACTATGAGTCCGTACCAGCATGGGGAGGTCTATGTTTTGGACGACGGAAGTGAAACCGACCTGGATCTTGGTCATTACGAGCGATTCACGCACAGTCCACTTTCGCGAGACAGTAATTGGACAACAGGTCAAATATATCAGAGGGTAATCGAGAAGGAACGTCATGGTGGATATCTTGGTCAAACGGTTCAGGTTATTCCCCATATTACCAATGAAATCAAACAGTGTATTAATCGGCTGGCGGTTCCGGGAGTTGACGTTGTTATAACGGAGATTGGCGGAACGGTTGGCGACATTGAGAGTCTTCCCTTTTTAGAGGCGATTCGTCAATTTTCACTGGACGTTGGGAAGGAGAATTGTCTTTATATCCATTTAACATTGGTTCCCTGGCTCAAGGCGGCGCGCGAACTCAAAACGAAGCCGACACAGCACAGTGTGGGACAGCTTCGTCAAATAGGGATTCAGCCGGATATTGTAGTCTGCCGAACGGAGCAGAAAATAGCGAAGGAAGAGCGGGAAAAAATAGCCCTCTTCTGTAATGTGGCTTCTGACTGTGTTATAGAGGAACTGGACGCTGATTTTTCGATTTACGAGGTTCCGCTCAGTTTACGGGAAAACAAGTTGGACGATATTATCGTCAAGCGGCTTGGTTTGAGCAAGGCGGAGACCTGTGATCTCTCTTTATGGCAGGAGATTTTACAACGTCTGCGCCATCCGGAATATGAAGTGACGATTGCCGTAGTTGGTAAATACGCGAAGCATAAAGATGCGTATAAATCGATATACGAGGCGTTGGTTCATGGGGGAATGGCCAATAAAGCATCGGTTCGAGTACTTCGCATTCAGAGCGAGGACGTGGAACGGGAAGAAACGATGCAGTTACTGAAAACGGTCAACGGCATTTTAATACCGGGTGGATTCGGTGAACGGGGCGTTGAAGGTAAAATCGACGCCATACGCATTGCCCGGGAAAATAATATTCCCTTTTTCGGAATATGTCTTGGTATGCAATGTGCTTTAATTGAATACGGACGTAATGTACTTGGTTTAGCCGAAGCCAACTCGACCGAATTCGACAAGGACACACCGGATCCGGTAGTTTGTTTAATGGACGAACAGCGATCGATTGTCGATATGGGCGGAACAATGCGTCTTGGTTCGCAGCCGACGACACTCGTTGCCGGTACGAAGGCGGCAGAAGCCTATGAAACAACCGGAATTGCCGAACGACATAGACATCGATATGAATTTAACTATCAGTATCGGGACAAATACGTTGAAGGTGGAATCAGTATTGCGGGAACGAGTCCTGATGGAAAATTGGTCGAGGTGATCGAGTTGGACACGCATCCCTGGTTTGTGGCTGTTCAATATCATCCGGAATTCAAGTCGCAGCCTGTCCATCCCCATCCGCTTTTTCAGGCTTTTGTCGGTGCCGCCGTTAAAAATCGGTATGACAATAAAAAATAGCCTGGAAACGGATGAAAAGATTTTAAGATTTTAAAGATTTTAAGGAAAAGACCTGTTCGGGCATTTTTTTAAGGTGGTGAAAGGTATTTCACCACCTCCGTAAATGGACTGTTCCTGTTTTGACAAGTCGATTACCGATAATCTATTTCCTCGACGATGGGAAGGTCATCGATGGAATCAAGTCCGAAGACGGTCAGGAAACGTTTCGTGGTATGATAATAGATAATCTGTTTTTTATCCTGGCTTTTTTTATCTTTTTCAATCAGATCGCGCTTGAGCAGGAGCGATAAAACAGAGGCATTACCGGGTCGGATATCGTTTAATTCTTCGACGGAGATTGGCTGTCGATAGGCGATAATGGCCAAGAGGTCAATGGCCTTTTGTGATAGTTTAAATTCGCGGACCTTGCCGAAGAATCGTTCTCGAACGAACTCCATTTCGGGACGGAGAAGCATACGCCAACCACCATTTACCTCGATAATGGAGTAGGGGGCGCCGTACCGCGCATATCGTTTATTTAATGAATGAATTGCAGTTATGGCTTCTTCGACGGAGACGTTTCGCATTAAGGACGTTGCTTTTTCCAGATTTAACGGCAGATTCTGTCGATCCCCGACAAAGAGCATGGCCTCCAGAATACTCTCCGGATTAACCTCTGTTCCCTTCGGTTCTTCGATAGAGAGTTCCGGATCCTGAACATCGTATTTGGCTCCAAGTTCATAGAGGGAATCTTCATCGTTCTGCCGTATAACAGCATCGACATTTTCAAGACGCGCCTGTTCTTCCTCCCGTTGAAACTGCTCTTCCGGAGAGAGTGCGCTCTCGTCGGTCAAGGTTTCAAAATTCTCCTCCTCGTCTTCTTCCGTCTGAAATACGGAGTGCAGGCCCGCTTCGAAGTTTTTTGCCAGGGAACTTCCTTCCTCTTCCCCGTTATTGAAGAATCCGGAAAAAAAGGCACGATCTTCTCCGTTCGATAGCATCTCCTCCTCCGCGGAGTCTGTATTTGTGGAGTCGGTTTTTGTGGAGTCGGTATTTGCGGATTCTGTATGTGCGGAGTCTGTATTTGTGGAGTCCGTATTTGTGGAGTCGGTTTTTGTGGAGTCAGTATTTGCGGATTCTGTATGTGCGGAGTCTGTATTTGTGGAGTCTGTATTTGTGGAGTCTGTATTTGTGGAGTCTGTATTTG
>CAYUAP010000095.1:13551-18484 GCA_964442735.1 uncultured Planctomycetaceae bacterium
TATTTGTGGAGTCTGTATTTGTGGAGTCTGTATTTGTGGAGTCTGTATTTGCGGAGTCTGTATTTGCGGATTCTGTATTTGTGGAGTCTGTATTTGCGGAGTCTGAATTCAAATTTGAATTGAGGGTATTAAAGGTCAGAATCGTTGGTGGTTTGTTTGTTTCGGACGATTCCATATTGTTGTCATTGGAATCCGGTTTTTTTCCCGGGTAGACAAACTGGATCGTTTGACCGGAAAAAACAACATTGGTCCCTTCGTAGGAGATAACTTCCTCCTGTTTCGTTTTGGAATCGTCTTTCTGTGTCATTATTTTCCCAATTCCTCCGCAATACGATCTGCATGATAGATTTTTTTAACGCCTTCCCGAATGGCCGACGAATGAACGGAGACGGCTCGTGACTGTTCTTCCGTATAGATAAAATTACAGGGGAGGGACTGTACATTTCCATCAAAAATCAAACCGACAACCTCTCCTTTTCCATTAACCATGGGACTTCCGGAATTACCTCCGATAATATCGTTTGTTGAGACGAAATTCATTGGCGTTTGTGGATCAACCAGTTTTTGTTGATTGAGCCAACGTTCAGGAAGGTTGTAGGGAATCACATTATTATGTTCTTTGGCGTGTAGATAGGTACCATTGAATGTAGTCCAGGGAGGAATAACAGTTCCATTATCGTCTTTATAACCGGCGACTTTACCATAGGAGAGGCGGAGGGTAAAAGTAGCGTCGGGATAGAGATTCATTCCTTCCGTTTTGAAACGGGCATTGGCTATTGCAGCATAGGCCTGTTGAATGGGGTCGGCAATTTTGGTAACATATTCGGTACGAATGTTACGCGCATAGGGATCGACCTTTAGAGCGAAGGCGATCATGGGATCGTCCGTCTGCTGTAAAGTTTTCCAATCAAGGGTTAATAAACGTTTTCGTTCGTTGGGATCCCCCAATTTCGTTCCGGTAACGAGTCGAACGGCCAGTTCACGAGGGGAACCTTGGTCAAAAATATGGAGATCCTGGACCTTCCGAATGGCGTTTTGTTCGTAATAAAACCCGAGGGAGTCGGCGAGGCGAATTATTTCCAAATTGGGATCGAAATGAATCTCCTGAAGAAGTTGATTTTCTACCACTTTTAACGCGGAAGAACGGAATTCATGGAAACGCAATTCATCCGGTTTTTCTTTTTCGGCCATATATCGGACCAGGGTTTTCGCCCAACGATAAAGCGAGGAGTCGAAGGCACGATTTTCTTCAACGAGATCGTAGTTGGCGTAAAGATCCATCCAGGTATTCAGGGATTCCGTAATGGTTTTCCAAGGGTCATTTTCGTTGAAATTGAGAATATTCTGTTCTGTTATTTTTTTTCGCGTATCGTCATTGAATTTCTGTTTGACAGCCATTAGACTTGGTGTTTGAAGACCGAGTAAAATACCACTTCGGTTTTTTCTGGTATTGCGCAGTCGGAACAGGTCGCTGGCGACCTGTAGTTTTTCTTTTTCTCCTTTTTCGGAATAGGCCTGAAGGAGGACTTCCTGGCGCCGAACGCGTTCCAGAACATAGGGATAGAAATAATCGCGCATAAAGAGGAGATGGGCATAGGTATAAAATCGATTTGTTCGAGCAGGATGTCCGGAGACGAAGACGAGTTCACCATCGACCGCTCCCTTGACGCTCCAGGGGAGGAAGGAGGGAGGAGTCATGGGTTTACCATTTTCATAGGCACGGAAGAAGGAGACATCCAGGTTATAGCGCGGATATTCGAAGTTGTCCGGTTCACCACCGAAATAGCCGACACTTTGTTCCGGAGCAAAAACCAGCCGTACATCACGAAGTCGTTTATAGACATGAAGATGGCAAATGGCTCCTTCATAATAGGACACTACTTCACAACGATAATCGTCACGTATCTTCCCCTGATCCACGAGTTGCTGAATTGCTTCCTGCTCTATTGTGTTCATGGCAAGACGCCGCAGATGTTCCCGTTCTGTGAAATTGGTCTTTCCCGCAAGTTCCTGACCTATTCGTGCGGTCACATCCTTTATTTCCAAAAGAACGATCAATTCCATATTGGGACATGGCAGTTCTTCCTCTAATGTCTTCGCATAAAAACCATTCGCGACATAATCGTGATCGAGGGAGCTCAACTGCTGAAGAGTGGAAAAGGCTACATGATGGTTGGTCATAATCAAACCTTGGGAAGAGACAAAAGAACCCGATCCACCATTATCGAATCGAATGGATGCCTTTTGAAGATGCTCTAAAAATGGTGTCGTTAGATCGTAACCATAGCACTCCTTGATTTTTTGAGTCGGAGGATTGGTAAAAAGCCACATTCCTTCATCTGCTGTAATACTGTTCGAGGACAGAATCATTCCATATAATATAAAAAATAACAGAAAAAAAGACAATTGTAAACGATTTTTAAAGTTTTTTAAATATTTTTGCATAAAATTCCTTTCTTGAAAATACATTTCTATTTCTTCCATTTAAAACAGGTCGGATCGTCTTTATACTCAAGGTCGTTATAAAGGTCTATTTTTCAAAACAGGCGAGACGCCTGTTTTGGAGAATGCGGACGAGACCTGCCTGCCGTCAGGCATGGCGTCCGCGCTCCCAAGAAATGCCGAATTTATAACGTCGTACAGTATATTTCCCTTTTATTTCCCTGAAACCGAGTCCAGATCAATCAAAAATATGGCCGAACCAGAATTCCGGTTCGGCCTTTATCTTCTGATCGATTTAGAAAATCGGCTAAAGGACAGGCAGTTCGTGTTTTGTAACTCTTTAATTTACTGGTTCATCCATATTAACAAAACAGGGAGTACCGCCTGTTTGTAGAGAGGTGGTTGGGATATCCGCCTTTCGAGGGAACGGTCAAAAGTTTCGGTCGATTTCCACCTTTAGGTGTTATTAAACATAAACATGCCATCAATTACAATTTTAACGATATTTTGTCGTCCTGACAAGAGATTTTTCGTAATTTATTTAAGACTCTTGACGGTTTTTATATTATCTATATTATGTATATGCCCTACAATGCCATATTTTCGTAAAAATTTTTTTGGAACATCCATTTTTCAAAATCGGAATATCTGTTATAATGCAAGGCTGTATGTATTTAGAATGAGGATATACACATATTACGGGACACCGAATAAATAACAAGAATCAACAATAGCGGGCATTCCGAAAATATTCCGGAAGAGTGTTATTAGGCATGTTTTTGGCGTTATAGTTGATAGAGGTGTAAACCAGTAAAATTGTTATATTCTGGAATCAGATTATAGTATGGTTGATAAAAGGACATTACATAATGGCAAAACATAATCCCTTTAGCATGTTTCGGCGCAATCAGACGGTCTGGATGGTAGGCCTGACGATTTTCACGATGATATCATTTATTCTTCTTGGAAATATGCTAACTTGTTTTCAGGCACGTCGTCCGGCAGGTCAGATGCAGGGCAACACAATTTATGCGAAGACGAGGAATTTTGGAACCTTGGATCGCATGGCCTTTCAGGCCTATCGAGATGAAATACGTCAGTTGAGTGGTTTTTTGGAAGGTGCGGCGACGCAATTGGTTCAGTTAAAGGAAGTATTTCCTTCCTACGATGGTTCTCTTTATATTCGCCAGAAGGACGAGAAGGACCCGAGCAAGGAGATTCCGATTCCTTTAACGAGTTTTACCCAGCTTTTCCGGGAAATTCAGTTTATTTTATCCGATAGTAAAAACGTTGCAGATCGCTGGTTAATCTATCAAACGGCGATATCCAAGGGATTTAGCGCAGATTCGGAGAGTGTACACAGTTATTTAAACGTTCTTTTTATGAATCATTTGAAGAAGGAGGACGTCGATAACGCCATGCGTTCCGCTGGTATTCGTAATTATGAACATTTATATGCGATACTGGGAAATCAGATTATTTGTGAACGTTTCATACGTACTATTTCCACACCAAAAGATTATGCCGGATTCGGCGAACAGGGATCCATTACGGGACAAGGAAATATTCCAACTTCTCCTTCGGTCCAGCTTGATGCCTTTATGAAACTCAATCAGAAGATGCGTGTTGACGTTGCCGCCTATACCGTTGATTCCTATGACGCGGAAATCGCGGATCCTTCTGATGCTGTTCTAAAGGCCTATTATGAAAAATATAAACATGCCGACTATAATCCCATGTCGAAGGATCCGGGTTTTTATATGCCCAATCGACATTCCTTTCAGATTATCAAGGGCGAGTTGACCGAGGAACGAATCAAGGCTGTTTCCGATGCGGAAGTCAGGGATTATTACGAAAAGAATCGTGAAGAATTCAAAAAACCAACCGCACCTGCTCCAGGCCAGGCTGGTCAATTACCACAATTGTCTATGCCAGGATCCGATTTAAACGCTATCCCCGATAGTATTCTATCCGAGATTAAAACATCTGCTCCTGAAGCAAAACCGACGGAAGTAAAACCGGCTGAAGCAAAACCAACGGAAGCAAAACCAACGGAAGCAAAACCAACGGAAGCGAAACCGACTGATTCGTCTCCAAAATCTGAAGAAAAGAAAACTTCTGTTAATGAATACGAATCTGTTTTTCGTCTTGTTTCCTATGAAGAGGAAGTAAAGAAGGAAGGGCCCAAACAAGCAGATACAAAGGCCGCTGGTGAAGCTGCCGCCAAGAAGGCCGCTGATGAAGCTTCCGCCAAGAAGGCTGCCGATGAAGCTACCGCCAAGAAGGCTGCTGATGAAGCTGCTGCCAAGAAGGCTGCTGATGAAGCTGCCGCCAAGAAGGCCGCTGATGAAGCTGCCGCCAAGAAGGCCGCCGATGAAGCTACCGCCAAGAAGGCTGCTGATGAAGCTGCTGCCAAGAAGGCCGCCGATGAAGCTACCGCCAAGAAGGCTGCTGATGAAGCTGCTGCCAAGAAGAAGGCTGCTGATGAAGC
>CAYUAP010000096.1:0-18471 GCA_964442735.1 uncultured Planctomycetaceae bacterium
TTCTATCGTTGAATTTAAGTTAATGCGTATGGACGAGACGTCCGCGCTCCCAGGAAATGCCGAATTTATAATGTAGTACAGTATTATAATGTAGTACAGTATTATAATGTAGTACAGTATTATAATGTAGTACAGTATTATAATGCCCTTCAGTAGACGGACAGGTTTCTTCATTAACCAAATTGTGGGGAGCGTATGGGTCCGGGATTTACCAACGCTCCGTCTGGAAGATGAAAACGATAGAACCGAAAAATGTAAATCCAAAAAATACTACTCAATTCAACTCTAATAAATGTTTACGAACAAACAAGAGAAACGTTCGTGAACGTTTTCTCTATGTTTCCGGGTTTTAAAACTTTAAATTATCCGGTTTTTAGTCATGCCAAGCCAGATGATAAAAACGTTTTGGGAGAATTAGTGCGAGACCAGGAAGAAAAACAGCCTGGATTGAATGTTAAATCCAAAAAAACTTTTCCCCCATATTTCTGATAGAAAAAAATACCGTATAATAGAGAAGAGCGGGAGTTATTTATTTAAAGGGTTTATTTATTGGAAAACAGGAGTATATCGTGGATTATCGACGAATCATTCCGTGTCTGGACGTTAAAGACGGTCGTTTGGTCAAGGGGATCAATTTTGTTAATTTAAAAGAGGTTGGGGATCCTGCAGAAAATGCCAAGGCCTATAGCGATGCCGGCGCGGATGAACTGGTTTTTTTGGATATAACGGCAACGGTAGAAAATCGCCAGACTTTAATAGATGCCGTCAAGCGAACTGTAGCCAATATTTCAATTCCATTAACGGTTGGAGGAGGTATTCGGACACTGGATGATATAAAAGCCATGCTGGATATTGGAGTTTCCAAATTATCGATTAATAGTGCGGCGGTTCGACGGCCGGAGTTGATAGACGAGGCGGTTAAGACATTTGGTTCGGAAAAAATCACAATAGCAATTGATACCCGTCAATCGAAGTTGTTGCCAAGTGGTTTTGAAGTAGTAATTCGTGGCGGAACGGAAGGGGCGGCAATCGATGCCGTGGCATGGGCCCGGGAAGTGGAAGCACGAGGAGCCGGAGCCATACTGCCGACCAGTATGGATACGGATGGAAAACAGACTGGTTACGATATTCCCATGACACGAGCTATAGCCGATGCTGTAAAAATACCGGTAATCGCATCCGGAGGCGCAGGCAAACTGGAACATTTATATGAAGCAATCGTCGAAGCCCATGCCGATGCCGTTCTTGTAGCTTCGATTGCCCATTTTGGTACCTTTTCCATTGCGGAAATGAAGGAATTCCTCGCCGACAAGGGAATTTCGGTTCGTCGATAATAACTGTTAATCGGCATTGGGAGAATCGTGGTTGATGAAGAATCAATTATTATCCGAAATAATCATTCTGCTCGCATTGATCGGTGGAATAATCACCGCAGAAGTAGTCGCGGAAGACATCGTTTGGATCGAAAAAGGGACAGGAAGTGCCCTTCAAAATCAAACGGAATACGGTACGATTCTCTCTTCCTCGCCCGAAGGATTGATTTTTAAAGATTCCAGGGGGACGAGACAATATGTAATACGTCAACTGGCCGCCGTTCAATATGAAGAAGAGCCTGTTGAATTGATTTTGGCACGGATTCAATATCGAGCCTCCGATAACAAAGCCGTTTTGGAGGCTATTCACGAAATACCTCCGGAAGTACAGGCCGCTTTCTCCGCAAATATTCGGGAGGAAAAAGATTATTTATTGTGTATGGCCAATATGCGTTTGTTGCTAGCGGCGTTAAAAAAAGCGGCGTTAAAAAAAGCGGATTCGGGTAAAAAAGAGGAAAACGACAAAAGTACCCCTCTTGAATTGGACGAAAAAATAGATTGGACGATAACGCTTGCGGACAAATTTTTTAAAGATTATCCGCATAGTTGGCACCTGTTTGAAGTTGCGCGTGTGGCCAAGGATATATGCTATTGGCAGAAGAATTTTAATAAAGCAATTTTTTATTGCGATTACCTGTCAAGGGTGGACTGGCCCGAATTAAAATTGGAAGGCTTGTTTCAAAAAGGTCAGATTTTATTTACAATGAATCAATTATCGGAAGCCGATAAAGTTTTCCAACAAATAGGTGATTATCCTGAATCGACAAAATCCGATCCGGAGCTGCAAAAAATTTTAAGATATAAAATTCAGGCCGGCTTAAAACAGGCGGAAATAGAGTTTACCAAGGGCCAAAATGAAGAAGCCATAAAGAAATACCAGTCGTTGATAGAGAAATATCAAAAAGAGACACTTCCGGAAAACGATGAATTTTTATTATGTGGGGCCCAGATGTATAACGGATTGGGGACCGCCCTGATAAAGCAAGGCCGTCGTAAAGAAGCGATTCATGCTTTTTTGCATGTAGATCTTCTTTATTCCGAGGTAAAGGAAGAACGCGAGAAGGCGCTTCGGCACCTGGAAGTATTATGGCGGGAAGAAGGTTATCCGGCGCGTTCCCGGGAAATTCGAGCCCGTCTGGAGCAATAATCCTGTCCGGATGAAAGGACAACTGTAACTATAAACAAAGAGTATCTGTTTGAGGAAAAAAACATGAAGAAAAAAGCGACAGGCAGAATCAATGTAAAATATCTGATAGTCAGTTTTTTATATTTTGTTCTATTTTGGAGTTGTCTATTGGGGACAGGAGTTGCGCAAGAGCAGGATATGTTCAGCGATCCCGCTCCGAAGCCTGCGGCCGCTCCGGAGGTACCTGCTGTGGAACCGGCGGCCAATTCCGGAAATTCTGAATCGTCCGGAGCATCTGAATCGTCCGGACCATCAGAATCAACGTCGTCTCGTGGCGATAATTATCTCGTCTGGATGGTTCGATCACTCGGTTTATTCTTTACGCCTGTTTTTGCCTTTTTATCATTGGCAATGGTTGCCCTGGCAGTCATGAACATACTGTCGATACGGCGTTCCGCACTGGTCCCCGAAGAATTGGTTCGTGAATTTGGACGACTCCTGGATGAATCGAAAATACAGGAAGCCTATCAGGTTGCTAAAGAGGACGAATCTCTTTTAGGCAAGGTTTTATCGGCGGGACTCTCCCGTATCCACGGTGGATATGATAAAGCGGTTCAGGCTATGCAGGATGTCGGACAGGAAGAAACGATGCGCCTGGAACATCGTATCGGTTATCTGGCCTTAATTGGTAATTTAGCCCCAATGATCGGACTGTTCGGTACCGTTGTCGGTATGATCGATTCCTTCCAGGTGATTGCTGCCGGCGGCGCCGCCCCTTCCCCTCAAAAATTGGCCGAAGGTATTGCTACAGCTTTGTTTACAACTATGGTTGGTCTGGCAATTGCACTTCCGGCTCTGGCCATCTATGATATTTTTAAAAACAGATTAGCTCGTTTTCTTTTGGAAATAGGTATTGTCAGTGATAATTTTATGAGCCGATTTTCCGCGGCAACTCCCCGAAAATAATTTCGTAGCGAGATAATAACATGCGATTAGAAAATTCCAATCTTGGTCCATCGGAGTTGAATATGACTCCAATGATCGACATCGTGTTTCTGTTGATCTCGTTTTTTACGTTGGTCATTAATTTTTCACAGACGGAACAGCACGAGCAGGTTTCTTTACCGAAGAGTGAACTGGCCCAGCCTCCGGATACCATGCCATCGGAGCCCATGACATTACAGATAACAAGCAAACAAGAGATCTTCATGGGTTTAACGCGTTGTTATCTGGACGATAAAGGATCCCTGGGGGGTGGAAAACCATTTTCTTCAATTTTAAGGCAGGAATTACAGGTTCTGGCCGCCATCAGTCGTGTGGAGCCGAAGGATATTACCGTTATATTACGAGCCGATGAAAATGTACGGGGCGAATATATCAAACGAATCATACAAAGTTGTCAAAATCAGGGAATGGAAAACTTTATCTTGCGGGCCCGTCAGGCCCGTTACGAGGATTAATCTATGAAGAGTTTACGAACCAATCCGATAAAAGAAGAGAAAGTCAGGCTTCAAATGTCGTCGATGATTGATATCGTCTTTCTCCTTCTCTCTTTTTTTGTTATTACCTATAAAACACCGGAACTGGAAGGTGATTTCAGTATTCGAATGCCGGCCCAGGCAGCTTCTCTTCAGGTGTCCTCCATGGATGAACTGACTCCGGTTACAATCCGGTTGACTTCGGACGGCAATGGAAATTTAAGCGGAATTGTTTTTGGATCGCAAAATTTGGGTATCGATATGAATAGACTGCGCCAGTCTGTTTTCCAATATGTACAGACGAGTGACGCCATGGATTTTCAAACGGCCTTGCATGGCAATGAAGTTCCCCATATTCGAGATGATTTCGAGGTGGAACTTGATTTCGACGACAATTTGCGGTATAAATATATTATGCAGGCAATTACAGCAATTACCGGCTACATCAATGGTGACAATCAGATGATAAAACTTGTAGAAAAAATTAAATTTACACCATTACAGAAAAGTAAAATGTAAATAGAACCATGAAGAGGTAAAGATGAGCAGCCAACCAGAAGTATTAGGACCTTTTCGAGTTGTACGCGTTATCGGACGCGGTGGTATGGGAGCTGTTTACGAGGCAGTGCACGAAGAAACCCATGAAACGGTCGCTCTAAAAGTATTAACCAATTCGGAGGAAAGTAACGAACTGCGGGCGCGTTTTGAAAGTGAAATAGGAACGTTAAGGAGACTTCGGCATCCGAATATTGTACGACTCTACGGTTTCGGACAGGAAGGGGGTCTTTTATATTATGCAATGGAGTATGTTGACGGTCCCAGCCTACAGTATTATCTTAAAAAGAACTATTTTTTTTCATGGGAAGAAGTAATTCATATTGGAATTGAGATATGTAAAGCACTCAAACATGCGCATGATCGTGGCATTATCCATCGGGATATAAAGCCAGCTAATATTCTTTTATTACGTAACGGTCAGGTAAAAGTATCCGATTATGGAATAGCGCATTTTTTTGGCGATTCCCGTCTGACTACGGCCAATATGGTTATTGGTACGATTGAATACATGGCCCCGGAACAGGCAATGGCGGGTCCTTTAACCCCCAAGTCGGATATCTATTCGTTGGGGGCCCTCCTCTATACTTTATTAATGAACACCCCTCCCTACTCCGCGCGATCCCTACCGGAAATACATAATAAATATAAATCCGGACCGCCGGAATCCATTCGCTATAAAAGACCGGAGGTTCCATCCGTTTTCGATCTTTTAATTATGGAGCTTTTAAGGATTCAACCGGAACAGAGGCCTCAAAATGTACAAATTGTCGGAAAACGACTTGAAGCGATTCGTTTTACATTTTGCAAACATCCGATTCGAAATCCCTTCGAAAGCTGGTCCATGCGATCGGATACGGTACAACCTCTCTTCGGTTCCGGAGATAAAAACAATCCTAATCCGGCAGACGCCGATAACAACGAAAATCAATATCGGTCGCTGGATGAAAGCAGTGTCAATTTAGTCTGTGACGAATCATCTTCCGAAGCGTCATCGGCTCCCAAAACAGAATTGGCGGATACCATTATTTATGAAGATGGTTCCAATAGTGTCTTAAAAGATTCCGATCTGAATTTTCAGGTCAATAAAGGACATAAATTCAATAATCCAATTGATGAAATACATCTTGATACGGATTCTGTTTCTTCTCAAGACAATCTTCACAAGGCAACTCAATACATAGATCAATATATAGATCGATTATCCAGTCAAACCGTGGAGCCACGGAATGATGATGTAACCTTCGATATTTCCGGAGAGAATCAGAATCAAATACAAGAAGGAGATGGAGAAGAAGATCATGATTCATTCGTAATAAACAATGTAAAAAATCAGTCTGTTTTTAATGACGCGCCAACGGTCGGTACCGATGCCCTTGACTCCTATCGTCAATTAGAAGTCACTACCGTGAACGAGAACGGTTATGAAATTAGTGTTCCGAATCTGGATTCGGTTTATGATTTCACCGCGAACAAGGACGCCCTTGATATAGAGGGAGGAATTGATATGGATTCTTCAGGACCTATTATTGGCGAGTCCGTCAATTCCGCATCCTGGGGAGGGACGCTTCGGCCCAATGCAAAAAACTCTTGTAGTGAAAAAGAGAAACAGAATCTGGAAAATTCACCGAGCTTTGTTCGAAAAGAGACCAACAATCATACAGGTGATAAACAGACACTTGTGCCGGAATCACATTTTATTGTCGTACGAGAAGATGAACTGGACCGTTTGAACACAAATAATCGGAAATCCTATCCTTTTGTATCACCCACCGTTTGGTGCGGATTGATCTTCTTGATTTGTTTGGGGGTCTTTTTATGGTCTTCCCTACGCAAGCCGGAAGCCACTCCTTTATTTGATAAAATCGAACGGAAAATAAATACTTCTGATAAAAACGACCATCTTGCCGCCCTTCGTTCGGCAGAAAAGGAAATTCAGAACTTTTTGTCGTTCTATCCTAATGATACACGTGCCATAACAGTACGTCGTTATGCCAACGAACTGGAACTCGGAAATCTGGAGCGTCGACTTGAACGTCAAATCGAGCAGGGGGCAAAAAACAGAAATCTGACGGCCGTGGAGCGGATTTATATCGAAGCGGCCAAATTGACCAATGACGATCCGGAGTTGGGAGTAAAAAAACTTGATGCGTTTATCAAACTCTTCGACTCCGATGAAGCACTTCCCAAGGGAAATTCTTCGAAAACAAAAACAAAAGACGCGGACGGAACATCAAAAGTCAAGAATGAACGTCGGGAAATGTTTGATCGAACGACACAGGGACAATGTGTTATTTTGGCAAAACGCCGGATGGAAATAACTCAAGGTTTTATCGAACAGAAGAAAAAAGAGCAACAGGCATTAATCGAGGGACGTCTGGAGTTTGCCGATAGTATTGAAATAGCCAACCCGAAGAGGGCCGATGAAATACGAAGTGCACTGATTATTTTTTATGGTGACAAGGAATGGACGGCCCCTCTCATCGAGAAGGCAAAAGAGGCCCTTGCAAAACAGAAAAAATAATCAGTCATTTATCACGAATAACGGAGTCGGTTCCTGTGTCGAAAAGTGTGAATTCCGGTTCTGTCTGTTATTGATGTTTTTGTAACGTAATTCAAGTCCGCTTTAAATCTCTTTTTTCAAAACAGACGGGACGTCTGTTTTGTACGTGAATTAAAATATTGTTTTTATTTGCACAGATATTTATTACGCAAATAACGCAAATAATATAAATAACGCAGATAAAGCAGATAACGATAAACTACTGAATTTGTCAGTTGAGGTGGAATATTGGAAGTCAGACAGAATCAGACGACCGAATCATGAAGGTTTCGAATGGGAAGTTCAGGTAAATTTTTCACTCAAATCCACATCCTACTTGAAAAAAAAACTTTTTGTAATAGAATGGAAGGTGGATTTTTGTTTTTTCGATAGAGAGAAGAAGAATATATTATTGAAACAGGTGGATACCAATGTCAAGAGAATTGAAGAAAATTAGAAATATTGGAGTAATCGCGCATATCGACGCCGGTAAAACAACGGTTACCGAGCGAATGCTCTATTATTCCAATTTTGTTCACAAGGTCGGTATGGTCGACAGTGGTACCACCGTTACCGATTATGATCCGGAAGAACGAGAACGGGGTATAACAATCCAGGCAGCCTGTGTGACCTTTGACTGGAATGATTATGTCTATAATTTAATTGATACGCCGGGACATGTTGATTTTACGGCGGAGGTTGAGCGATCCCTTCGAGTACTTGATGGTGGTGTTGTCGTCTTTAGTGCTCGTGAAGGAGTTGAGGCCCAAAGCGAAACAGTCTGGCGTCAGGCGAATAAATATCATGTTCCGCGAATAGCGTTCATAAATAAAATGGACCGGGAAGGGGCGGATTTTTATGGTACCGTAGATGAAATCGAAAAGCGTCTAGGAGCCGTTCCGGTGATTATTTCGTTGCCGGTAGGAGCGGGTCCTCCCCATCTTCCGGGGGCTTTTCGCGGTACTATTGACCTTGTTTCCATGAAACAATTGACCTATGATACCGAATCGAAGGGACAGAAAATTATAGTTGGCGATATAGAAAAGAGTTTTCTGGAAGACGCAACTCTGTATCATGACAAATTATTGGATGATCTCTCGAAATATAGCGATGATTTAACGGAACTACTTCTGGAGGAGGAAGATATTCCCGAAGAAATGATTCGGGGAGTTTTGCGGGAGGCGACTATTTCCGATATGGTTGTTCCCATCTTGTGTGGTTCCGCCCTGGATGGTATTGGTGTTCAGCCGGTTATGGACGCCATTGGTTATTATCTTCCTTCGCCATTGGATATTCCTCCTGTGGTGGGCCAGGATCCATCCCGACCGGATGATCCGGAATTACATCGTGAAGCGGATCCGAAGGCGCCATTCTGCGGTTTAATCTTTAAAATTCAGGCGGATCGACATGGAGATCTCTATTATATGCGGATCTATTCCGGGACACTCAAGGCGAATTCCCGTGTTCTTAATCCACGCGAAGATAAAAAAGAAAACGTTCCTCAAATATGGCGGATTCAGGCGGATCATCGGGAACAGGTTCAAACGATTTCCGCAGGAGATATATGTGGTGTTCTCGGCCTTCATTTTACCGTTACGGGAGATACTTTATGTGATCTCAAGTATCCGATTCTTCTGGAGCCGATTACCTTCCCGGAAACAGTTATTTCCATGGCCATAGAACCGGAATCGTCCGATGAACAGAAGCGTCTGACAGCCGTTCTCGATATGATGCGTCGACAAGACCCCACTTTTAAAGCGACGGTTAATGAAGAAACCGGTCAAACGTTAATTAGTGGAATGGGTGAACTCCATTTGGAGATTATTAAACATCGTTTAATACGTGATTTTTCATTAAAAGTTCGTATTCATAATCCACGGGTTAGTTATCGGGAATCCATTCAAATTCCGAGCAATGTAACTGGAATTTGTAATCGGGTTATCGGTGGAATTCGCCATTATGCGGAAATAGAACTTGCGATGGAGCCTATTCTGGACGGTAGTCAGGGAGTAGAGATTATCTACGAATGCCAGGATGAAGCCTTTAAGAGTGATTACAAAAATATTGTACTGGATTCCATTCGGGAAGAGACCCAAGGTGGTGGGCAATTGGGGTTCCCCTTGATTTGTACGCGACTAAAAATTACCGGAGGACGTTTTAGTGATACAGATACTTCGGAAATCGCACTTCGTATGGCGGCGAGCGACGCCTATCGAAAAGGCTTGGAAATGTCTGGAATCGTCCTGTTGGAGCCGATTATGAAAATGGAAATAGTGACTCCGGACGAATATGTCGGTGACCTTGTTGGCGATATTAATCAACGTCGTGGAATTGTTACCAAAACACATAATCGGGGAGTAATGGCAATTGTAGAAGCGGAGACCCCTTTATCCAATTTGTTCGGTTATTCTTCCGCCATGCTCAGTTTGACAAAAGGGCGTGCTTCTTGTTCCATGGAGCCGCATAAATATCGACCTGTTCCTCCTGAAGTTATGAAGGACTTTATGCTGTAACTCAATCTGGAAACAAGATATCATTTGGGTGTATAACCATTCACGAACGATTTTGGAACCACTGATATCACGGATAAACACAGACAGTCTGCCGTAAAATATATTTTTTTACAATAACAAACTAAACATTTTTATCTATTATAATAAATAATTTTATCATCAAAAAAAGTTTGTTTGCCAAAAAACTATCCGTGAAAATCAGTGTTATTCATGGTTTTACTCTATAACTGTGGTTTCACTCTATACCCGTGGTTTCACTCTATACCCGTGGTTTCACTCTATACCCGTGGTTTCACTTAATATTCGAGAACGGTTACCAGATAATTTAGAAGAGCCTTGAAATAGTTTAGTTGTAGGAATAGTTTAGTTGTATGGGCGATTAACCTGTGTTCGCCAGATAGGTTCCCATTCGCCCCCAAATTGTTCACAATGGAATTATGTCCCCGATTTTAAGGTTTACTCGTTTTTGTGGACCTGTCCTGTTTTGGACTGGTGTCTTTTCGATTGCCTAGTGCCTGATAAATTTTCATATCGATATCAACTGAAATATAACGAATCGAACCATCGCCCATAAAGAAGTTGGCCCCACCTCCTGTATGAAAGGAACTAAATCCACCAACGAGTAACTGAAGTGGATCCGTCTTTTCCCATAGATTTTCGGAAATGGAAATGTAAACGGGCTCTTCCGTTTTCTCTTCCTCGACCTTTTGGTCCGTTATTAGTGATGCCATTCCGTCATACGAGTTACTGGACTCTCCATAGTCAAAAATCAGGGAAATTTTATTGTCTACCGCAAAAGGACCGGTTAATACATTAATACGATTTCCAGTATTACGCATGGTTGCGGCCGTTCCGGTCATCCAGCCCAGAAGACAGAAATGTAACGATGGTGTACTATTGTCCTTTAAATATTCCTCTAACGTTATCTCTTCTTCATCAGTTGTCATATCGTTGTTTTCAAATTTGTTGTTTTCAAATTTGTTGTTTTCAAATTCCGGAATTTTGAAATTATCTGGTATGAATATAGAAAATCTTTTATCAATTCTATCTCTGTCATTATCTTTATCAAGATAGTTATCTTTTAAAATTATGGTTTCGCCGAAATAAATAGTATTGGAAGTTCCATCGTAAATATCCCGACTGCGTATTTTACTATTGAGGTAAAAGACGCCATTATTGTCAGTATCAATAGGCGTTTCTTTTCCCCCCTGATTCCCAACATAATTTAAATTAAGAGGATGATCCGGGAATAAGCTGCTCAATTGGTCGGAAGGACACGAAAATTTATGAAGAATATCATTCTTTAGCCATATTGCCTGATTAGTTTTGGAATAGACACTTTGGGACAAATCAATTTGATCGTAAAGAGGATTACATTCCAAATGGGGGAGAATACGGACCATCCAGCCAATATGATTCCCGACGGGAATGTTTCGAATCGGACCTGTTGGATTCGTGGAACCCATGGGGAGCATACCATGTACTTCCTCGTAGGAACGTGACGCCATACCAATTTGGGCCAAATTATTCATACATTTCATACAACGTGCTGTTTCCCGGGCCGATTGAACTGCCGGTAAAAGAATACTAATCAATATTCCTATTATTACGATTACTGTTAAAAGTTCGAGCAAGGTAAAAGCTCGTTCCATTTTTTTATAGGTCATTTCGTTTATACCTGTTATTTCTATAATTTCACAAACAAATCTGTAATGGAGAAATTTGTAACAATGGACATATTAATTTTCACGCATCATTTTTAACACACAACGTTTCATGGAATAACAATATTTTTGTATACGGTACGACGTTATAAATTCGGCATTTCCTGGGAGCACGGACGCCATGCCTGACGGCAGGCAGGTCTTGTCCGCATCCTCCAAAACAGGCGTCTCGCCTGTTTTGAAAAATAGACTTTTATAACGACCTTGAGTATAATAATGTTTTTTGATAAACGACCTGTGTTCTTCCCTGATTTTCGTGGTTTTACAATTACGCGTTAAATTCCATCTATCCCCTTCTTCTATGGAGATGGTGTCTCTTCTGTTTTCTCGATCTTGACAATAATCTCCGTTGTACCATCATTTGGAATCGCGATCAATTTGTATTGAACTTCGGAACGGAAAAACGATTTATCAATAATGGCGGTCATGGTCTGACCGGAATCCTTAAACTGTTTTCGAAACGATTCCTTGACAACATCCGATTGCAAAAGATTCAGTTGAATCTTGACCAGACGTGACTCCTGTTCACTGCGGTCCCAAAACAGTTGTTTTAGTGTTACCGTCGAGATAATTGCTAAAACGCCCAAAAGGACCAGAGGAATAATAACACTTCCCCGACGTTGATGATGTTTGTGTTTCATGTTCTGTCACTTTATTTTTAACGATATTTTTAGTTTGTGAATAATTTAATTCGTAATCACGGAAAACAGACTGATTTTCCCGAATAGTCTTTTGGTATGCAATGTTTAGTATGCTAAAATAATCAGTAACCATTCACGAACGATTTTGGAACCACAGATATCACGGATAAACACAGATAGTCTGTCGTAAAATACAATATTTTACAATAACAAACTAAACATTTTTATCTATGATAATAAATAATTTTATCATAAAATTTATGGATTTGTTATTGTAAATAAAAATAAATTTCGAAAAACGAAAGGGTTATCCACGATATCCGTAATTTCAAAAAAATTCTGTTTTTATTTTATTCATTCTTTTTTGGGGCATAAACAATAGCCGTTCGCCAGTTTGCCAGGACACGAGGATCAATCTGATCAGCCAATACAGGTGAAATTTTACCTGTAAAAGGATTTAACTCCTCCTTCTTGACTTTTTCTGAATAACGTGAAGACTGCCAGAAACTTAAGGCAAGTAAATGCTCGTTCTTTTCTGTTCCCTCGTATATGTCAATTTGTACATGATCGGCAAGAGCGTAATTTTCCATTCGTGAAATCTTTTCCTTTTTCGTCTCCAGACGCTGAATTATCGTACCGGGTATCTCCGTAACCAAATATTGATAGACCAATTCCCCATCTTTTAGTTTCCAGCGCATTATAATGTTTCCCTCCGTTTCTTTATCTGTATTGACAAGGATCTCCGGACGTCCATGGATGTTTACATCCTGACGAAAATCGGTAAAAAACCGCAATTGTGATCGATGATAAATGTCGTATTCCCTGTTTTTAGCCGAAAAATCAAAAGCCATGATCAAGAGAACCGAGGCCGATGAAATAACGATAACCACAGAACCCAAAACAGCTATTAATTCTACCAAGGTAAAACCACGGCGTCTATAAATTCGATTCATACAAAACCTCCTGAAAATATGAATGGATCAATATTTCCTTGTCTATAAAATATATTAATGCGTAAATCATAAAAGCTTTTATTTGTAATCATGATAGTTTTATGATAATTTACGTTTATTGTTTTTCAATACGACTTGAATCAGGTTTTCCGTTTCACCATGCTTAACGGCTCAAGGAGTTGTAACAGGAACACTATTTCAACCGAACCATGTCAAGAGATCTTCGAGGAAGTCCCGCCCCGTTGTCCCAAGAGATAATGACGCGAAGCATAGGAATAGTCACTTCGGTGGTCTTGAATTTATGGTCTGTTTTCCCGTCAGGCTTCCCGTCATTCGGAAGTGTTTTTCCCGATTCTCCCCGAAACGTTAACGGAACAGACTCAAATTTTATCTGTCCCTCCGGGAGTTTATTGGCAACCAGTTCTTGTAGGGGGGCTAAATCGAATTTACCTGACAGAAGTGCGTCGTCGGGAATATCCTTGATTAGGACCATAATATTCTGAAGTTCCATTTCGGCTGTTTCGGCAATATCCCCCCGTTGGCGCAGAAGTATAACGGTGGAACGGAGTTCCGTGAACATGACCACACATGCGACTAACAGAACAATGGAAACACTTGTTTCAATCATGGTGAAGGCTCTTCGTCGTAAACGTTCGGAACAATGGCCTATTGGACGATTTAAACAAATATCTGAACTATTTCTATCTATACTTCCGGACATAATTTCAATTCCCCAATTCATATGCTAAACGAAAGATTGGTAACATACAAGCAACAGCAAAAAACAAAACAAATAAACCAAAAGTAAATATTAACAAGGTAAAAATAATTTTACTGTTTAAATCGGCGTTTCGGTTCTGTTTGGCCTCTTTAGCCAACGCCAGATCATAAAGGACGGAATCGGAATTACCGGCCCGTTGTGACGAATCAAGAAGGATTGCTTCTTTTTTCGTTACGATATTGAATTGTTTGAGAACATCGATCCATGGTGTTCCCTGTTCAATCAAATTTTTAATGCGAGTGGCTTTTTGATATCGGTAATGGCTCCGAAGAGTTTTGCAATAGATGTTCATTGCCTCTGGAATAGAGTCTCCTAAATGAATAGCCCCCCCCAGAAAACGAAGAATCTGTGCGGAATCTCTATAACAAAACATCCAGCGCATAAACCAGGGACGCCAGGGAACAATAGCCAACCGGACAAGTACAATATAAATCAGGAAAAATATAAACATTGAAAATAATGCAAGAGGGACAGTAACCATTTGGGGAATAGTCTCTTCACTCAAGGAAAATAATATTTTGGAGATGGTGGGAAGTTCTGTATCAAAATCGGCAAAAATCTCGTTGAATTTAGGAAATATATAAACAATCAGAACCGTCATATTCTGTAGAATTATACCGAAGCAGATAATCAGATAAATAAAACGGGCAGTAGAGGTTGTATAAATATTTGAGTTGATATTTTCACCTTCATTGCAATTTTTAATCAAATTCAACACTTCCGGACTGTCTCCGTGAAGCATGATGAATTGGACTGTATTTTCCGAAAAGAGACCGGGATAGTGATTCACACTATCTTGCAAGGTATAACCTGACTCCAACATACGCACTAAATTTTTCAAATTACGTTGAGTTCTCCAGGAATGTGTTATCGCACAGGTTCGAAGAACGGCAGGAAGAGGTGCCTTCGATTGAAGACAATATCGAAGTAAATTCGCTAACGATTGTCGATCAAATTGTTTTCTAATGACATAAAACATGAGAGCAAACGGCCAAAAAAAGACGACAGTCTGAATAATATACACTAGAGCGAGTGTAATCATTATGGTAAAACTCTGTAAAAGAAACTCTATATCAATCGGTTCCTTTTGGTGTATACCATATCGAAGGAAGGTAATAATCGTGAAGGTTCCAATCAAGGCAAAACAAACCGCAAACAGAAAAAGTAAAAAAGAATGTTTCGCTTTTTTGTTGCGTTTCTTTTGTGCCTCTTGTATAACCGTATCCAGGGGCGTAAAAGTGATCTGACATTCATTATATATATATTCATTATTCATAATACAACCTCTTTTTCTTAACAACTTAATGATTTTATGAGTTCTATAACCGGTATAAAAAAGGCGAGAACAAATAAACCGGTAAAAAAGCCTATAAAAATAAGAGAGCCCATCAAGGCCAACATTCGCAAAAAGAAGACGGAAGCTTCTGTTTTTGAACGAAGCATTTGTGCCACCAGATAAAATATTTCACCTTTGTTTTTACTGTTCTGGTTCGAGAAAAGCATTGGTGCCAGCCAGATTGGAAAAAGCCAATTATATTTCAAAACCAAATCGATCATGGAACTACCGTTTTCCGCTTCGGCTGCCGCCTTTTTTAAATCATTTTTAAAGGCCCTATTCCTCGTCATTTTAGAACAGGAAATCAAAATATCGTTAAAAGGAATGTCACGTTCCAGTGAAAACGCGATAATATTAAAGAGATAGTCCTGAATCATTCGATGAAGAAGAGTACCGAAAAAGGGAACATAATACCAGAGACGTGGAATAAACGTTTTCTGAAGAAAATACAGAATGGTAAAGAAACATAGAACAGACAGATAAATCCACCCTTCCGCTAGAAGATTGTATCCGGAGAATACAAGATTAATCAGAGGAGGGATAGTAATGTTACAATCTTCAAAAAATTGTTTACAATTGGGAATAATTGTAATCAGAATACAATGAAACACCATCATAGCAATAAAAAGCAGAAAAAGAGGATAGGAAACAGCGTTACAGAACTGTTCTATCATCTGATAGCGAAATCGGGATAATTGGGAATGAAGAGCTAAAATGTCTGCCGACGCGCTGTTCATTAGAGAATTTATAAAAATTTTCTTTATCTCCGCAGGGAAATTTACCTGTTTAACCGCATCCACCGGAACGATTCCCTGGTCTAAAAGATCGGCCAACTGCAAATAGGGGCGATCACTTCCGTGCCGGGCCAGAGTCGTTAAGCGAAGGGCTTCCGATAATGGAAGTCCCGATTTAAGTCCCTCCGAAATCAAGAGGAACCGTTCATTTTGTTCCACGGTCCTTCTGGTATTAAAGAATCCAAACATGACATAGGTCTCGTTATCGATAAATTCAAGGGAAGGGGTCAACAATATTCCGACAGTTCGGAATACAGGATAGATCTGTTATTGGGTAAATTTACTCAAATAATAAAATAATTGCAAATAGGGCCATAATATAATTAAACAATAGGCGGCGACCAGGTTGACCGCAATGAAAAATGTTATAAAGGCAGGAAGAAACGTTTCACAACGGATAATGGCCTGTTTGGCCCGTATTTGAGCATCGTCGGAAATAAAACGAAGACCCAGGAACAGATGGGGACCCTTTACGTTGCGTACCCATTGGAGGAGCCGTATGTATCTTTTTTTATCGTAACCGCTACTTCCTTCCGCTAGTTCTGTTGCCCGATCCAGGGGAACCGCCGATTCCAGAAGCAAGGCCAAATTGCTCGCAAAAACCGATTTCTGCATTTCCAAAATGGCCGTTCCCAACCATGGAATACCGTAATAACATAATACATGTCCTTTAGAGCCCAGGAGATCACTTTGTCGCGATATATGACACCAGATAAAATAGACTAACCATAGTATGGCAATTGGTATAACCAGGAGTAGTAAAGCATGATAATCATGATTCAGATATTTCTCAACCTTTTCGACAAAAATCATGGAGGTATTTTTTTCCGTAAATTTATCGAAAAAATCAAGGTATTTCGGATAAAGTATAACGAGTAACCCGACAAATATGGTCCATAACGTGGTAAAAAGGAACATTGGATAAAGCGTTGTTTGCAACAGAAACAGGCGTACATCCCGAAGGAGAGTCGCCTGTTTGGAAACTATATTGAGTACACCGGGCAAATTCCCCGAGGCCAAACCGGCTTCGATCACCACCGAATAAAAGGGGGGAAACACCGCATTACGCCCTATTGCATCCGACAGTGAACTGCCATTCTCCGTCTCTTGGATTATTTGACGAAGATGATCCCCTGTATCGTGTTGACTGTGGCTTAAAAGTTCCGTATTCAATGGCAGGCCCGCCTTTATTAGTGCGGACATTTCATCACAAATTCCTATCAGTTCGTCTAAATGGATTTTCATAGACAAGATAATACCTCCCATTTATTCCATTTTCAAATTGGGTAAACGTTCACGGATATAAAGTGAAACCACGAATATAAAGTGAAACCACGAATATAAAGGTGAAATCACGGATATCAAGTGAAACCACGAATATCAAGTGAAACCACGAATATCAAGTGAAACCACGGATATCAAGTGAAACCACGGATATCAAGTGAAACCACGAATATCAAGTGAAACCACGGATATAAAGGTGAAACCACGGATATAAAGGTGAAACCACGGATATAAAGGTGAAACCACGGACATCAAGTGAAACCACGGATATCAAGTGAAACCACGGACATAAAGTGAAATCACGAATATAAAGGTGAAACCACGGATATCAAGTGAAACCACGAATATCAAGTGAAACCACGAATATAAAGGTGAAGCCACAAATATAAAGGTGAAGCCACAAATATTAAGGTGAAGCCACAAATATTAAGGTGAAGCCACGGATAACACTGATTTTCACGGATAGTTTTTTGGCAAACAAATTTTTTTATGATAAAATTATGTATTATCATAGATAAAAATGTTTCGTTTGTTATTGTAAAATATTGTATTTTACGGCAAACTATCTCTGTTTATCCGTGATATCTGTGGTTCCAAAATCGTTCGTGAATGTTTACAGAAAATAGTATGTCCTATGATGTATTATACTGAAATATACTACAGGACGTTACAATACTGAATTTTCCGGAAACACAGACGTATCGACCGCATCTCCCCAAACAGGCGTCCGCCAGTTTTGGAAAAAGGAAATTAAAGCGACCTTGAGTATAAATATTTTGCCACCATAAACATTGTTTTCCAAAAGGCTATCCGTAAAAAAACAGTATAATCCGGTTTTACAAAATACATCATCTGTTTGTCTGATTATTATTATGCTATGGACTAATATCACTAAAATCTATAATGACAGATAAAATCGGCCATTAATTTCTTCTTGTATTATTATAATTGATATGCTATACTATTTCAACGATCAATTAGGAAAAAGATCGAAAAAGTTAAAAAATATCATCCTGTTCCCAATCTGGTGGTTAAAATGCGAACTCAAGTACACTGCATTTTTAGTTTTTTGACAGACGATATTGCCAGTTTTTGGAAGAGACGACGAGGTGTCTGCTTTTTCTGTCTGTTAAATATACTCAAGGTCGTTATAAAAGTCTATTATTCAAAACAGGCGAGACGCCTGTTATGGAGGAAGGACGAGACCTGCCTGCCGTCAGGCATGACGTCCGCGCTCCCAAGAAATGCCGAATTTATAACGTCGTACAGTATACCATAATTTGTAACCATTCACGGGTATAAAGTGAAACCACGGGTATAAAGTGAAACCACAGATATAAAGTGAAACCACAGATATAAAGTGAAACCACA
>CAYUAP010000097.1:0-18469 GCA_964442735.1 uncultured Planctomycetaceae bacterium
CGGTAAAGGAGGCATTCTGCATTTCTTTAATGGACGAGGAGATAAACGCGGCTCCACCCATAGCGTTAATGATCGCAGGATTATTAATCTTCTGTGATTGAACATTACCGTCGCCATCCAGAACTTCGGCCACTTCCGCGAAACTTCCCAACAGATTCAAGGTTATTGTATTGAGGGTAAAGAGGACAGTATCCAGAATAATATCAGACGAAGCAACACCTGTTGCATACAAGGCTCCACCAGCAACATTTACCGTAACATTTTGTCCCGTTGAAGCCGGGTCGATAATAACGGCGATATTATTTTCCATGAAGTTTGTATTGGCAATACCACTGACACCGGACTCCATAGCAATGGCGCCTCCGGCTGCATCCAGGACGAGTGAATCCCAATTACTACCGTAAACACCGCCCAGAGTCATTGTAACATTGTTTTTAGAAATGGTATTTGGTTTCGTGTTATCCGTCGCGGAAATATCCAAGTCGGGCGAATTTATATAAAGGGCAGCACCAGCTCCCTTGAAATCACCCGTTCCGGTATAGGAACCAAGTGCGTTCAAATCCAGAATATTATCGGTAATTACCGCATCAGTCAAAACAGAAGTAATAGTAGACGTACCTGAACCATAGGCAAAAACGGCACCACCGGCGACTCGTACCTTCTGACTGGAGGCCGTTCCGTCTTGAGACATATATAATTCAATACTATTTGTAGTAATTTCAGGTGATATAAAGGAAATATAGGAATTTGTATAGAATGCACCACCAAACAGATCGAGGATTAACTGTCCATTATCAACACTATCGAGATTGGCAATAATGGAGTTATTTTTCAAGTTCAATCTGGTAGTGGCAATACCACCGGAGTTGGCCGAATTATAAAGTGCGCCACCATAGATATATGCGGAGACAGCCGTCCATTGAGAGGCGTAATCAGTATTAACCGATATATTATTGTTATCAAATACAAGATCGGTCATAGTTCCATATTTCGAAGCAAGAGAAATAGCGCCACCATTAAGGTTCATAGAGAGCGCACCGATAAAGCTGCCTCCGAGATCCAGGGCAACCGTATTATTTTGGAAGAGGTCGTTGGCCATGGAGTATATATTAGCAGGCATAGCGGAGGCATAGAGAGCGCCGCCATAGACGTTCGCATTAACGTTTGTTCCAATGGAAGTATCGACAACATTTACATTGACCGCATTATCAACGAAATTGGAGTATTGTATGTCACCCACCTGTGCCATCGATATTGCACCGCCGTCAGCAGTAATATTCAAGGATGCCCAGTCGCCGGAAGAGGTATTATCCAAAATCATGGTGACTTTATTATTCGAGATATCATTTGAAACAGGAGTAATGGTAATATCAACGGGCAAGGTGACCAAAATAGCAGTAGCGGGAGCATTTCCATAAATAGCTCCACCTTCGGCCACAAAAGTACCGATTCCGGAATAGAGACCAAGGGCCTTTACAACGATTTCATTATTGGTAATTATAGCGTCTTGTAAAACGAAGTCATTTCTGGTGGAAGTTCCCATTGCATAGATAGCTCCACCCTTGACTTTAACATCCTGATCTACGGCCGAAGTTGTATTCGGCAGATTCAAGCTAATACTGTTCGATAGAATACCCACATTGACAAAAGAAATACAGGAATTGGCATATAGGGCGCCTCCATTCATTGCCAGTGTCATTTTACCGAGAACGGCACTTTCAAGATTAGCCTGAATACTATTGTCATTCAGAGTTATATCTGTTGCTGTAATCCCGTTTCCGGCGCCATTGTTATAAAGGGCGCCGCCGTTGATATTCGCATTCAAGGACGACCAGGTTGAATTGGTATCTGTGTTTACTGTCAAGGCATTTCCGGTAAAGGACGAATTCTGAATTTCACTAATCGACGAGGAGATAAACGCGGCTCCGCCCATAGCGTTGATAACCGCTGGATTGTTAATCTTCTGTGATTGAACATTACCATCTCCATCCAAAACTTCGGCCACTTCCGCGAAACTTCCCAACAGATTCAAGGTTATTGCATTAGCGGTAAAGAGGACTGTATTCAGAATGATATCGGCAACGGAACCGGTTGCGTAAAGCGCACCGCCGTAAACATTCGCCGAAACATTGTAGCCTGCATTTGTGGCCGCAACATCAACTGTAACGGTGTTCTGATCGAACGTGGTATTGGCGAGTCCGCCAAGAGCGCCCGTCGTGGCAATGGCACCACCTTCCGCCGTAATATCCAGTTTACTCCATGTATTGGCGTTTGCGTCTCCCAACTGTAATTCAACTTTATTGGAGTTGATTGTATTGGTCACGGTTGCCGGATCCGAAACGGACATTGACATACCCGCCGCCGTATCCATTGCACCACCACTGATATTGAAGATTCCATTACCTGTATAGGCGCCAAGCGCGTTGACGTCTACGATATTACCGGTCATTGTAACGTCAACAAGATCGCCTGTTCCGGTACCGGACGCGGAAATGGCCCCGCCCTGAACATCAAGGTCTATACCGTTTGCCGAATTATCCGCAGTCAAATTCAAGGTGACTTTATTTGTGGTTATTGTCGCGTTCGTCAATGATATTGCGGAGTTCGTTACAATTGCACCGCCGTAAACGTCCATCGCCAAAAGTCCGGTAACATCGCTCGCCATCGTAATGTCAATGAAGTTACCATCCATCGTCAGGTTTGTGGCCGCAATAACATTGGTTGCGTTTGCGTTATTATTATAAAGCGCTCCGCCCTGAATCTTCGCATCGAAGGTTGTCCAGACCGAATTGGCATCTGTATTTACCGTCAAGGAGTTTCCGGCAAAGGAGGCATCCTGCATTTCTTTAATGGACGAGGCGATAAATGCGGCTCCACCCATGGCGTTAATAACCGCAGGATTGTTAATCTTCTGTGATTGAACATTACCATCGCCATCCAGAACTTCCGGAACTTCGGCGAATTTACCATAGAGGTTCAAGGTCAATGTATTGAGGGTAAATGAAACCATGTTCAGGATAATATCGGCAACGGAACCGGACGCGTAAAGTGCACCGCCATAAACATTTGCGGTAACATCACTTCCGGTCGATTCGTCGGCGACATTGACAGCAACGGTATTCGAGTTGAAATTGGTGTAGGCCAGTTCCCCCAATCCGGACATGGCAATTGCTCCACCATCTGCTGTAATATCGAGTGAAGTCCAATTACCAGGATTTGTATCGTTTGACAAATTCATAACGACACTATTTTTCTCAATCGTATTATTGACAGGCGTTTGTGCTGGATCAACAGGGATCGTAACAAAAATCTTCATGGCAGGAGAATTCGTATAAATAGCGCCTCCTTCGGCGGAGAAAACGCCCGTACCGGAATATTGGCCAAGGGCCTTCACCAGAATACTATTTTCTGTAATCGAAACATCCATCAATACGAAATCGGAATTACTACTGGTTCCCATCGCATAGATGGCCCCTCCCTGAACTTTAACGTCCTGATCTTTGGCGGAAGTTGTATTTGGGAGGTCCAGGGTTATACTGTTCAAGGAAATCGTTCCAGTCGCAATCGATATACAGGAATTCGAGTATAAAGCGCCGCCAGCTAGTGCCAGAGTCATTTTACCCGTTATTTTACTATAAAGATTGGCAGTAATATCGTTGTCGTTCAAGGTCAGATTCGTTGCGTACAATCCATTACCATCGCCGGTATTATACAGGGCCCCTCCCTTGATATTTGCTGTAAAGGTCGTAAAGGTCGAATTAGCACTGGTGGACACGTTCAATTTATTTTTTTCGAATGAAATAGTGTTCATCGAGCTGTATTTCGAGGAGATGAAAGCCGCGCCCCCAAAGGCGTTGATTGTTGCAGCGCCGGCAAATATGCCGCCCACGGTCAGATCTGCCGTATTATTATTGAAGGCCACATTATCCATAACGAATTCTGTTGCGGAAGCATTTGCATTTGCAAAAACAGCCCCACCGACGATATGGGCATCAAGGTCGGTTCCCTTGGAGGAATCGGTAACCTTGGTAATAACGTCATTATTTTCGAAGGAATAATTATCGAATTTTCCCAATTCACCAATCAAGGCAATAGCCCCACCGAAGGTATTAATCGTCAGTTTATCCCAGTTAGTCGTGTTGGCAGAATTATTACCGATATTCATAACGACGGAGTTGTTACTGACAATATCTGCACCAGTAGAAGCGGTCAACGTGGACGCATTGATATAGAGAGCCCCGCCCGCAGCGGCAAAACTGCCTTCACCGGTATAAATACCATTTGCGTTTACAAGGATATCGTTATCCTGAATCGTGGCGTTATTTAAAACATAGGCATAATCACCACTGGTACCGGAGGTGAAAACAGCCCCACCAGCCGCTTGAAGGAGTTGACCGAATGCATCACCACTCAAGTTCAAATTGATTTTATTTGCCGTAATAACAGGCGATTCGAGCGAAATTCTGGAAGTTGAGTAGATAGCCCCACCAGCGGCGTTAGCAGTCAATTTTCCAATGGTATCGTCGGTAAAAGTACCATTAATATAATTATCGGTCAGTTTCAGGGCATTGGTAACCATAGCCGTCGAAGTATTGACCGTATTGTACATGGCACCACCGAGGAGATTGAGAACGAGCTCGGACCAGGAAGTTGTAGTAGAGGAAGTTGTAACGGTAATACCGTTATTAGTAAAAGCGGTTGTATCCATGGAGTTGATCTGGTTACCAATGGCAATAGCACCGCCCCAAGCATAAAGTTCTCCTTTACCACCGATAAACGAACCGTCCATTTTCAATGTAATGGAGTTTTCGTTAAACGTAGTATCATTAATAGCCTTTGCCGAGATATCGTTTGTTGTAGGAGCGCAAACAGCCCCTCCTTGAAGTTGCGAGGTCATTGAAGTACCCGTAACAGTCGAAATGACGTCGGCATTAATGGTATTTTTATCAAACGTACTATCGGCAACAGCCAAATTGGCTCCCACATAAATCGCGCCTCCGGAGAGCTTCAGGTCCAGCGAATCAATAATACTGTTTTCGGTAATGTTCCCCAACTTGAATTTAATCGTATTAAGCTCGACATCGACATTGGTTAATGTCGCATTAGGGGCGTCGAAACGAATGGCCCCACCATCAATTTGGATGTCGGCCTTGGTAACTTTATAGACCCCCAACGCATTAACGGTTATACTATTATTTTTCAAATTGAGTTCGTTAATAGTTGAACTATAGTTATTAGCCACATAATAATTCGCGAAAATGGCCCCACCGATAACTTCAATTGAAAGATTTCCATGCGATAGATCGTTACCGACATTACCGGTCAATTCGATTTCAATTTTGTTATTTACGATGGAATTTTCCATTAGAATGGAATCATCGACCGCAACTAAACTAATGACAGAACTGGTATAAAGAGCTCCCGCCCAAGCGTCAACATCCAAAAGGCCGGCCACATTGGCATCAATCTTGGCGTTAATTTCATTTTTTTCCAATTGCAGTTTGGAAAGACTCAATTCGGGAGTAACGTATTCGTTATAGTTATCGACAGCCCCACCATACAAGTAAACCGACAACTCTTTCCAGACAGCATTACCGGCGGTAGTTGCAATATCCAAATCGATTGCATTATCGGTAATAACGGCATTATCCATGGAGTTGTACGGAGTGCCCGTTTCAATGGCGCCTCCCTGTACACAGATATTACCGGCCCCGGTATAGTTACCGGATAAAGAGACGATAATACTATTATTAGTAATGGTATTATCATCAAAGGTTGAAATATACGCCGTATTTTTAGTTTTATTCGAAGCCACAATGGCTCCACCCTGTGCTTTCAGGGACAGATTCCCGGAAATCGAATTTACTTCGTCAGCGACAGTCGAATTGGTTGCGGAAACGTTGACATTGATAGCGTTACCATTAACCGTGGAAGAATTCATACTCAAGATGGAATTTGCATTGACAGCGCCACCAAACGCGGCAATATCAAGAGTATCCCAATAATTTGTTCCGGACAATTCCAGGTTTGCGGTATTGGAGGTAACGAGACTGTTATCCATAGAGTAGGAAGTGGAATTGAGATTCAAGGCTCCACCGTACAAAATGAAGAGTCCTTCACCGGAATAGTTACCGAGTGCATTAACGGTCAGGCTATTCGCGTCCAGGGTCAAATTATCGAGCGATAATTTATTTGATGGAGCATCGCCCTTGCTGGAGATGGCACCACCCAGTGCAGAAATTGCCAATCCATCCGCAGTTGCCCCGAGGGGAGAGAGAACCGTAATCGAGTTTGAGGTAATGGAGTTAGCGGTCGTATCATCCAGATTAAGAGCGGCGGTAGTACGAATAGCGCCCCCTTCCGTTTCAACCTTGACAGATTCTGAAACAGTACCGGCAAATGTTGCGGAAATACTATTGGAATCAACCATTAAATTCGACGTATCAAGAGTCGAATTATTAGCCATATTGTCAATGGCCCCCCCGAATAAAGCGGAACTAAAGGTTTTCCATTCATTAACCCCAGTCGTTACCTTAATATTGTTTCCGATAACCGGAGAATCCTTCATGGAATTCAAGTTCGAGGCGATAACCGCGGCTCCACCCGTGGCGTTAAGAATACCGTTTCCGCCGTAGAAACTCCCGGACAAGTCAATGGTAACGGAATTATTTTTAATTGAAGTTGAATCAAGGGCAAATTCCATTGCCGTCGAAGATATTGCACTGTAAAGCGCCCCGCCTCCGACATTGATTGTAACATCCGTAGCGACTTTAGTATCCAGGACACCATCGTTATCGGTATCAATCATGGAGAGGTCCAGATTAATGTTGTTCTGGAGATAGTTTCCGACCAATTGAACGTTATTTGTCCCTGTTTGAGCTTCCGCATAAATGGTACCGCCATAAACGGTCAGATTCATGGCACTCCAGGCGTTTGTCGAATTATCATTACCAATTGTCGTAATAATGTAATTGGGACTATTGTTTCCCATTGCATCAAGACCGATAGACGCATTTTCGAGGGTCAATTCCGCCGCCTTGGAATAAATGGCACCACCACGAATATCAAATGCGGCCGTTCCCGTACTGGAGGAGAGGAAACTGGTGGAAATAGAGTTATTCTCGATGGAGACATCGTTCAAAAGGGCATTTCCGGTACCGGAAGAATAAATGGCAGCCCCACTTGCCGTAAAGTTTATATTATCGGCCTGTGCACCACTGACAAAGGACCAATCAATAGTATTATCAGAAATTTCTGAAATAGGAGTTGCGGGCGGAACCAGCAACGAATCTTCCACATTATCATGGGAGAAGGAAGAAGTCGTATAAACGGCAGCCCCATTGGACTTGACTGTAGCGGCACTTGCCTTGCTTGTACCGTTATAAATACCGTTAATCCTATTGTTTGAGATCGAGAGATTGGAGGCAGCCATAATACCGGGAATATTTGTATTATTGAACAGGCCCGCCCCTTCCAGGGTTACATTAAAGGCCGTCGCGGTTGGAGACGAATTGGACCAATCCAAACCAATGATATTACCGGTGATATTGGAATCGTTCATTGTTGTCAGAAGATTGGAGAACGAAGCAGCCGCAGCACGAGCTGTAATATCAGCGGTTCCGGAAAATGCCGCATTGAATTCGATATCAATATTATTACCTGTAAAGTCAACCTTGTTGATGCCTTTTTCGGACGATACATTTTCCTTGCCATAGGCATAGAATCCGGCTCCACGGACATTCATGGAAATATCATTTCCCTGGATATTTGTGGCATTGGCGGCAATACCGACAGCGAGGTTAATAGCGTTTGACAGGACAGAGGTATTATCCATATTAACCGCGGCATTCAAGGCGGCAGCAGCTCCGAACAGATCCAGAGTCAAGGCCGTCCAATTATCGACAATGGTATCGACTTGTGCCAAATTTGCATTAATGATATTTCCACTGAAAACACTATTGGAAACATCGGCAGATTCGCCATTAGCGGCAATAGCCCCGGACATTTTAATATTACCGGTACCCGTATAATTTCCATTGATATTGGCCGTAACGATATTATCATTGACGTTATTTGTTACCAGCGCGATATTTTTTTGAGTTCCGGAATACTGTGCGTAAATGGCGGCCCCTTGAATATCAAGATTCAAGTCGTTAGCCGAACTTGTAATTGGGAGATTCACCAGGAGAGTATTCGTTTGAATCGCGGAATTTGTCATGGATATATTGGCATTGAGCATCATGGCGGCACCGTACATGACGATGTCTGTCTTGCCTGTAACTTTACTCGCGAAGGTTGCTTGAATATCATTATTGGTTAAGGTAACAGTATCGCCTGCCAGCAGCGAAGTCTGCGCGGAATTATCATACAAACCACCGATCATTTTAGCCGTTAAGGTTGACCATGTAGTATTGGCGTTGTCATTAACGTTGACGACGATGCTATTGTCCGAGATGATCAAATTATTCATGGAACCCAACTGTTCGGACAAGAAGGCGGCAGAACCATAGACTTCAATATTTGCCTGACCGTTATACAGACCGGCGACATTGAATTTAATACTATTTTTATTAAAGGAGGTACCGTCGAGAGCATATGCCTGGTTGGATGCCGTTTTCGCGTTACTAAAGAGAGCGCCGCCCGCGATATAGGCTTTAACATCTTTAGCCATAGCGGCGTAATTATTAATGGCCACGGTCGAATTGACATTAACATCAATGGAATTATTGGAGAAGGATACGCCAGCAATTTCAACTTCGGAATCCGTAGCGACAGCGCCGCCGATAAAGTTCAAATCGAAATTAGCGTTTGCGCCATATTCATTTTTATTGGTATCGACTTCAACATTGATATTTGCGGACACTTTATTTTCATCGAACGAAGAACCGGTCAGGATCAACTTCGAATTGTTATTGAGGCCGGTATAGCAATAGACGGCGCCACCAGCGGCATAGGCCGCAATAGAACCGTTTTCCGTTTCGGACGCGGACGCCGTTCGCGTATAACGAACTTCGTTCTTTTTGAAATCGATAGAGGTCAAGGAAGTTGTACCAGTCGAATAAATAGCGCCTCCATACTGAAATGCCGTATTGTTAATGAAGGAGCCGTTATTGATGGACAAGGTACCAGCGATAGCGGCCAGGGCGCCGCCTATTTCCGCATCGGTTCTGGTTGTATTGGAACTTGTATTTTCGAAGTAGACATTATCGAAGATACCATTACCATTCACGTAGACCATACCGCCCGTTCGGTCGGAGGAGAAAATACCTTGATGATCGGTCAGGAAGTTATCGACGAAATCGACACCATCACCTACAACGAGATTACCAAGGACATAAATGGCACCACCGGCGGCATGAAGGGTTACAGAAGTCTGATTATTCAGATTCATGGCGGACAACCCATTTCCGCTGAATTCAATGGTATTGGCAGGATCGGTGGGATTCACGGGGGCCGGCGATGTCTTTAGCAACGAGTCACCGGAGATATTGACGTTGCCTTCCGCATAGATGGCACCGCCGAGAACCGTGATTTCCGTATTGATCGTATTGATTTCGAGATCGATGGTATTGTCTGTAAAGACGATTCCCTGTAAATTCAACGAGAGGGCGCTCGTAGTATTGACACTGTAAATGGCTGCACCCCCATAGGACATTTTACCGTTAATAATCGCAAAAGTATCTTTAATTTGATTATTTTTAAACGTAGTATCTGTTGCGCTAATTGTGCCGGTATTATAAATGGCACCACCATACTGTTCTGCCATATTTGCATCGAAAACGCAGTTATTCAGATACAATTTAGCGTAATTGAGTATTGCCCCTGCATTATCGGCGGAATAACCATGTTCGACGGTCATACCATTGATGGTAACTTCAATGGAGGAATCGACAGACCCGATATTGAAAGGACGCATTAAATCGTTACCACTGATCTTGAGACCGCAGTCGTCATTTACAGTAACATGGGTACTGGAATTCAGGACATCATCTGTGGAGACGATCAGATTCATATCGATATAGAAGCCCGCCTCAATGGTAATCGATTTATCGATATCAATCGTCTGAAGGGTGATATTTCCCTCGTCATCGGTAGTCGTATAATCGAGTGTAATTACAACGCCAGTATTATTGAAGACATCACTGGAGAAATAGATGGTCGAACCTGTTTTAACGACTTCATAAACAGCCAGTCCTTCCTTGTAACGATATTCCAGATAATCGGTAGTTTTCTGGGTAATGGTCTTAATCGAAAAAACGACATTTGCAGGAGGAGTCACTTCAATGTCTTGATCGTTGTAGTATTTATCATCCGCGGCGTTATAGATATATTCTCTTCCCAACGGGTCAATCAGAATATCGCCGTCTTCAATCTGGACAATACTGGTTTTTTGAGTAGAGAAAGTATATGTTTCGCCGGAACGTGTAACCGTAGTGGGTATTTCACCGGTAGAAGTTTCATCAAAAAGAATATAGCACAAACCTGCGGCATCGGTCCAATAATTCCCCTGCCATGTCAAAACGGTATCGGCGGAGAGGGTGATTTTTTGTCGGACATTTCCTAAAGCCACGAACCAAAGCTTGGTACCATCGGAGACAGTAACAGTATCACCATTCTGTAACGAGGTCCACTCGACAATACCGGAAGGATGAACCTGTTTCAAATAATATCCTTCCTCCACTTTTATGAAGGAATCTGATCCAACTTGCTGAAGATTATCCGTTTCATTAAAGGTATTTTTAATACCGGTACCATCGGCCAGAATCATTTTTGTAATTTTTTCCAGGCAGTAGGTATAGTAAATTCCTCCTGTGTGATATTCCTGGGAGGTCAAGGCGAATTTAGTTCCTTCGAAGAGGATATAATCCCCTCCATTAAAGGTAAAGACGTCACGTTGAGAATTATAAACCATTTCACTTCCGGCAGCCAGATTTACCTGTTGTAAAATCGTTTCGCCATAGGGAATGGTCATAACAATCGTGTTTTGCGTCAGGAAGATATGCTGTTCATTGTTAATTGTTCCCATAACGTTATTGACATCGGTATAGAAATTACCAACTTCGACTTTATAAATGGCGCCGTTTCGAATTTCATAAATTTCACCGGATGCCAACTGGATGTAATCACCGGAAATATAGGATTCAGTTGAGATTTCGGTATCGGCATTCATAATTGCTTCGCGAAGGGACGTCACATTATCATATAGGTTGACGGTATCGTCGGCAGTCGTTACAATAGTCGAAGGCGTATCGATAACCTGAACCATGGAAGCGGAAACGTTATTTTTATAATCGAGTTCCGATATTTGTGTATAATCGTTTTTACCGCTAAAAGTATCGTCATAATATTGGGAAGAACTCTCCGGATTCAAATCCAGCGAAAAGAGATGAACTCCGCTTTCCTGCGTTCCAATATTGAGATCGGTAACGGTCACAATTCCATTATCGTTATAGGTAATCTTTCCGATAATCTGGCCATTATAGACAATGTTACCCGATTGACCGATTCCAACAGTTCCGGTATCGATAGCGAGATAATTTCCCTGAATGGCCGAAGTCATAATAGTGGATATGCCCGTATTGGATTCCCGATAACTATGGCAGGTATCCTGTACAAAAGTTTTTAAACCAGCGTTATTATGCAGGGCTGTATAATAGATGGAAGCATTGGGGATATAATAATTATGATTATTGTAAACCCAATAACCGCCTTGAGTAACAACATTGTCAACTTCGATAGTTGCGAGAAATTGATCGAAAGTTTGACCTCGATATTGACGATAGGCGGTATTCAATTTTCGGAGAGCCGCTTTATAGGCTGTTAAATTTGCGATAGAAGTATTCAGCCAATTATTTTCCAACTTTTGTAAAGTCTTTTCAACATTATTATCGGCAAAAGTACCAGAAATAGCAATTTCGTCCATAATGGTGGTCAAGGTCGCATCAATTTGAGTTTGCTCACCAATTCCCTTTAAAGTTTCAATATAGGAGCGGAATTCATCGGGATTCGAATAATCGCTACTTGCAACACTGGTAATAATAGAGGCGAAATCGAAACTTGCGCCGCACCATTTTTTCAAAAGGTTATCCAGGTCGTTTAAAGTCGTAGCGTCATCGATATAGTCGTTAATAGCGGAGTTGACGGCTTGTTCCTGTTCCGCTTTATTTTCCGGCAATAGATCCATATAGGATTCTATAACCGCAATGGTCTGGTTGAAGAGCGTTTCATAATCGCGCATCGACAGGCCATTAGCGCCAGTCAGGCAATCGTTCATATAGTTTCTAAATTGATCGCAGTCTGTAATATTGGAATTATTAAGACCCGGAATAATCGAATCCTCCATGTTACAGTAGGTACCGCACCATTCCTGAATCTGTTCATTGAGAGCGGTCAGAGTTGTAATGTCATTTACGAAATCATAAATACAGGACTGGAAGATCTGTCCCAAATCGGAGGTTGTATAGGCTATTACAGCCGGAGCGGTCAAACGATAGTTATTACATGTTTGCGAGACGAAACTCCTGTTGACAAGCTTCGTCGAATTCATATATTCATAATAGGCGGAAGGATCATTTAAAGTTTCCGATTTTCCATCGATTGTCCATAATCCTGCCTGAACGGTTCCAGCAACGTCAATAGACAAGAGGAATTCATTATAGGACTGATTGCGATAAATCAAATAGGCATCGTTTAATTTTTTGAGAGCATCGGCATTGGCAGTAGAACCCTGTTTGGTCTGCAACCATTCGTTCTCAAATGTCTGTAATTTTGTTTCAATTTCATTTTGTGGTACATTGGCTATTTCCAGGCTCAACTGCGTCTGAATTTGATTTATAACGGCATTGAAATCGTCAATCGAATTGACCTTGGCGTCATTCATATAGGCATAAAATTCATCGACATTTAGAAAACGAGCGGAACCCAGATCGGCAACCAAACTGTTCAAGTCATATCCGGAAGCACACCATTGATTCAATAAAGCATTGATATTGTCGTATGCTTGAGTAATATCGGTGGATTCCGTAGCGTCGAAATATTTATAAAAGGCGTCCAGGAAGGAAGCATCGACAGAGGCTGCCCCCTGTGCTCCGAAGACACTGGAATTACTCCATTGGATCGATATTTCTGTAGTTGTTCCCGTTTGTGCATAGTTAGGAGAAATTTTAAGAACGAGCAGAGAACGGGATTCGCGAGTACCACTGGCATTAACAATAGTATCTGTAACGTTGACATAGAAGTCATCCCCAGTCTGTGTAGCGGCACCGAAGTTAATGAAGGCGAAGGAGAGGATCAGATCCTCGAATCCGGTAACGACATTTGAGGTTACGTTTGCGTCGAAATCGACAGTATCGCGAATATCACCTTTAATAGCGATACCGAAACCGGTTCTATCGCCATTGATACGAGAAATAATAACGGAATGATCCCAGTCATATTCTGTATCGGCATTATTGATTTTTGGACTGAAACCGGTGAAATCGGCATACGTTCCCTGATATTCATGGGCCCCGGCGTCAACACTACCGTCCATAATACGGGTATAACCATCGAGATCATTAACTAACGAAATAGTCGTTGGATTCAATTGTAAATAACGCAAAATAGAAGAGGTTTCTTGCTCGGCGAGATCAACGGAAAGATCTGTTATGGAACCTTCGTATTGATTATTTCCCAGATCAATGGCACGAGAAATGGATAACAGGCCAAGATTCCAATCCTTCCATCGATCACAGGTCCAAGCTTCCAAGGTTGCCTTGATATTGTCCAGTTCACTCGTTGAGGATATATTCTGATAGTAATCCATGTAAAGAATGAAATAGGGATTGACGACTTCGGTTTCGGAACCGGTATTACCAAGAATAGAAGTATTTTCCTGATTGACAATAGCCTTTCCCAGTTGTCCGCTGTAGACGGTATTATCGAATTTGGCATCGCCGATGAATGAATATCGGGCAACTGTTCCTCCGTAGATGACAGCGGCATCGATATCGGTATAGACATCGGCTCCACTGATAGCGTAGTTTTTGGCAACAAGACTGTTATTGAGGTAAACCCAACCAAAGTTATGAATACCACCGCCGCTCTGAACGGCGGTATTTCCAGCGATAGTCGAATTATAGATATTAACGGTTGCGAACTGTGCATTGTAGATACCACCCCCGACACCACCAGCATCGGTACCGGCAACAGCATAGGTCACACAGTTATTAATAATTTCGGAATTCATAATGACCAGGAAACCGAAATAATCATTATAATAATATTCACTTCCACTATTTACAGGATAGTAGACAGGAAACCAACCGGCGTTATTATAAATACCCCCACCCGCTTTTGTAGCCATATTACCGGCCACGATACAATCAACGAGAGTCAACCAACCGTAATTATTATAGATACCCCCGCCACGTTGTCCTGGATCATCAGAAGAAGGCGATGTAGTTCCAGTGGCGACCCCACCGGTAATCGTTAAACCGTATAATTCCACCGCAATGTTATTGACATAAATAACACGATTCTTCGCAGTATTTTCCTGTGAATCACGTGCATCCAATGTAATGTTGTTTCCGCGATCAATATTGTATCCTGCGGTGTCTAAAATGGTACGGGACGCAGTTTCAAAATTCCAGAAGAATTGAGCGTCGATAATCGTCGCGCTATCGGTCAATTCGTGGTTCAGCATTAACTGACCGAATCCGGAATCGCCCAGATAGATGGTTCCACCAGCCAAATTATCGGCGAAAACAATTCTTGTAGAGGCATAGGTACCGTCTTCAAGTTTACGTCCCATGTAGATTAACGCTTCACGGAGGGAAACCTGATTGTCAATAGCGACGACATCATCCAGCGTTGTAACGACAATGGCATTATTGTATTTATCATAATTGGCGTCGGCCGGATCCAGTTTAACGACGAAATCTTCAAGATTTTCTTCCATGGTCAGGATATAGGCGCCCATACTGCCGTAGTCGGAATATCCGTTAGTAGCCGCGTTTCCTTCACCGACTCCGGAAATTCTGATATAGAAGTTCTGCCCGATTTTTTCGTCGGCAGCACTAAAGACATAATGGAAGTTCGAAGTATCCTTCATATCGTATTCGTCCGAGGTCAGGAGAAGAACCCCGTCACTATCGTAAATTTCAACCTGAATATTCAAGTTTGTCATCCACCAGTCGAACCCCCCGACGTCGGAATTCCATCGGGAATCCGAGCCGATACCTCCGACGTTAATAACGAGACTTCCTCCCTGATAGGTAAAGGAGAAGACATCATAGTCTTTACGCTCTTCCGGAGTATTTCCAGCTCTTGTTCCGATAACTCCACCGACAATATATTTACCTTGTGTCGCGTTATACTCTCCATTGGTAGAAGAATAACCACTTGCCGAACCATTGTAAATATCAGCTAAAGCGTCATACTGAGACCCCAGTCCGACATAATGATTTTCAATTCGCTCCGCATTAGCCGTTGTATCGCCGAAATCGTCGGTACGATAACCTAAACGGCTCGCTAACACATAAATTTCGTCTTGTATTCCAGAGGCGCCGATATATTCACCGTTGGCCCATTGTGTCATTTGTTTGGCGATATTCCGGTTAAATCCCATGATAGGTCCCCAGTCTTCACGACCAGGATAGGTACCGGCATGTTCGTAACCGTTACTTGTTAAGCCGAAACGGGCAGCAGCCTGATAGGAGGCCGATTCTGCCGCGATTTTTGTCAAGGTGGAATTGGAAACAGACACATACTCGTAATCGGACGGTCTTGCACCGTTGCCAGCGGAATTCATATGACTATTTAGGAACTGGGTCGTAATCTGATTTCCGATATCGATCGAACATTTCTGGCCCGTCGCCGCATTGTAAACAGCCTGACTCGTTGTAACATTAACGTTAAAGGGGGCAAAATCTTCCGCAACCCGCTGCCATATTTCCTGAATCCAAATGCGTTCCTGAAAACTGCAGGCGGAAGCGTACATATCCAGGCCATAGGTACTGAAATCAAGAAAAATGACATTATTCGATCCCTGAAAGCTTTGTAAATTAAGGGAATCCTCAAGAGAGTAGGGAGAAATTTTCGCTTCGTAATTTGCGAGGAATTCAAGTCCGGTAAAGGCGAGGTTTCGTAAAATAGGAGACGCTTTTGCTCCGGTATAGGAAGAACTATAGGTATATCGAACTCCGTTACCGAAGAAACCGCCACCGAAATACTCGGTACCACGTACTACAATAGCAGCATCTTCTTTTGTCGTATCCTCGTAGGCGAACTGGCTTTTACGGACGGCATAGGTTAACATCCCATTATTACCGCCATAATCCTGCCAAAGTCGGAATTGATTGTTGCCTGCTCTTAAAGTATTAAGCGCTGTTGCCGTTAAACTCTGATATTCCGGTTGGACCGAAAAGACATAGGCGTTAATGGAACTGCTCCATTCGACCAGATACCAGGTATCCTTTTTAATATAATCACTGGTGTCATCTCCCAGGAGGATATTGGGATCGTCGTTTGCAAACTGAACGGCACAGATATGACCATTCTGTCCATAATAATCAGCGCCGTACCCATCGGGCGTGCACATAACGGCACTAATGGTTAAAGCGGATTTTTCCGAAGAACTCCAGAGGTTCTGGAGTGAACTGGTTCCGGAATAGGTTGTAAAACGGTCCGCAACACCGATAAAAGAGCCATCGTTATTTTGATAGATATATTGGACTTCGGCCGAGACAGCGGTACCGGCATCAAGAGCGGCAAAGACCTGTCCCCAATAACCTTGGTAGCCATTATCGTAAAGGGAGTAGGAGCCACTGACGGCATTGACATTGACGTCCTGGAAAAATCCGCCGCCCGCAGTATCGTTTTTGTAAATAGTTAAACCGCCATAACCGACATAATGATTGGCAATTTCAGAGAAATCACCGGAAAAGAACCAATTGATAATATCGGTGGCATAACCATTTTGATTGCCATTAAAATTGGAACTAATATATTCGAAGACGGAATTAGCGTTATCGAAACCTGCAGCCTGTGCCCATCCGGAAGCCCAGAGCATTTCCGCCGCAGTCTGCATGTGATAATAATTGTTTCGGTGTGCTCTTAAGTAACTTCCGTCGATATTTCCCGGCTGTACGGAACGGTCAACATCATCGGCGCCGGCAAAACAACTCTGACTTCCTTCTAAAGTTGTATTTGCTCTGTTCTGACTATAGAGATCAGTATTATCATCATAATAGGCGTTCGGTGAAGTTCCGGGAGTCGAAGTACTGGTTCCGGTATTGATAACCGGAGCGGCAAGCACTTCACTATCAGTGGAAATAGCCAGATTATCATAGTCGGCGGTAGTAACGGACAAGAGTTGCCGTTCCTCCAACTGCTCCATCTGAAGCGCTCGCCCCTTGAGCCAGGCTTCATGCTTCTTCTGTTTCCGACCTCCACGTATTCTCGAAAGAACGCCACGAAATGATGAAACCGCCTCATTGGCACTATTGTTGCTGCGATAGAAAAAACGCATTATTTCACTCCCGTTGATGAGTCTAGTTGACTGTCTTCCTTTGACGTTTACGCCGTTCGTTCGCCGTTCCTCAATTGAACTTTAAAGAGCCCCAACGTAAATACCCCTAACCGACTTGACTTTCCATTATAATATTATAAATCCAATATATCCAATACCGTCGCTAAACTATAAAGAGAGAATATCCCTATAGTCTATCGTAATGTATTAGAGTACCACGATTCAAAAAAAGTTGCAAGGAAAAAAAAACTTTTTTATGAAAAATAGTCTCCTATTTTAACAAAATGAGTCGATTCGATACGCTTTTTCCGAATATATTACCGGAATAAGCCAATCTGATATCATTTATGATAACTCTATTACATTATTCGTATCTCTTTCAAAACGCGTTACTGTTTTCGCCGAATGTCGGTTGAAAATCTTGCCCTGGTCACCGACCACACCGCAAACCCCCGGAATATACTCAAAACCGTTATAAATCTTTTTTTTCAAAACAGGCGAGACGCCTGTTTTGGAGGATGCGGACGAGACCTGTCTGCCGTCAGGCATGGCGTCCGCGCTCCCGGGAAATACTGATTTTATAACGACCTACAGATATATTGTATCAATGATACTGTATCGGTTGCACTATATTAATGGCACTATACCAATGGCACCGTATCAATGATACTATACTCAAGGTCGTTATAAAGGTCTATTTTTCAAAACAGGCGAGACGCCTGTTTTGGAGGATGCGGACGAGACCTGCCTGCCGTCAGGCATGGCGTCCGCGCTCCCGGGAAATACTGATTTTATAACGACCTACAGATATATTGTATCAATGATACTGTATCGGTTGCACTATATTAATGGCACTATACCAATGGCACCGTATCAATGATACTATACTCAAGGTCGTTATAAAGGTCTATTTTTCAAAACAGGCGAGACGCCTGTTTTGGAGGATGCGGACGAGACCTG
>CAYUAP010000098.1:0-2196 GCA_964442735.1 uncultured Planctomycetaceae bacterium
ATCATAAAAAAGTTTGTTTGCCAAAAAACTATCCGTGAAAATCAGTGTTATCCGGTTTCACTTTATACCTGTGTTTTCACTTTATATCCGTGAACGGTTACAATTTTAGTAATTAAAATTTAGTAATTAAAATTGAAAAACCACCGGAGAAGATGGACTATTCGTCTCTATCTCCGGTGGTTTTTATACTTCCTCAAAATAAAATCAGGAGGAATTACGGCATTTTTGTAATACCAGGCGCCGGCAGATAGAAATAACCGTCTTTATTCGGCATGGCGGGCGACTCGCTATCGAGTGTCATATTATCAATATCCGGAACAAGACTTGTTTTGGACTTCCACAGATCGGCAGCTTGAACCCGTTGTCCGGTTTCCATGGCGGTACGACCGAGAAGTGCGGTAAAAGTAGCATCGATCGCATACTGGACTTCATTCCAGGGTTGATTTTTTCGAATGGCCTGGAAGAGTTCGTCATGTTCGCTCTGATAGGAATCATTTCGAGTTGCTTCAGGCTTCCAGATCGATTTTCGCTGGGGCGTCAGCATATCGAATCCGGAATAAATACCGGGTTCGCCAACACCTTCACCGAGTTGGGCACAACCCTTGGTTCCCTGGATATTGGCCTGGAAGAAGTTCCAGCAATTGGGAAGAGTTCGGGTATGAAGCATCATTTTTCGACCGTCTTTAAAGACATATTCCACGGCTCCGCAATCGAGCAGTTGATCCTTGGATTTACGTAGAAATCCTCCGTTGGAATCGGCGATACGTCCACCACTGGCGAATGCTTCGACGGGATAATCCTGAATACTCCAGCAGCAGATATCAATATTATGAATCAGAGCGTCGATCAGGAATCCGCCGCTCGTCCAGTCGAAGAGAAAATGATTACGAATTTGGAATTGGAGCGGACTCCATGTTTGACCATTTCCTTTATCCCAGGAACTGAGGACGTGTGGCCCCTGAAGTCGATAGACATAAAGGGTTACAATATCACCCAAACCACCGTCCTGAATCTTTTTAACCGTTTCGGCGGTACGGAAATAATGACGATTGTTCAAGCCGACACCGACCTGAATTCCTTTGGCCTTCGCCTTTTCGTTGGCGGCAGCAAATCGTTTCAGATTGGGAACGTCTACTCCGAGCGGTTTTTCACAAAAGACATTAATATGCTCTTTTTTATTGACAACGTAATCGAAATGCAGGGCACGGAATGTCGATACAGTCGTTAGAAGGGCTACATCACCATCACCAAGACAATCGATCGCTTTTTTATATCCATCCAAACCGCCAAAGACCTGAACCCCTTGATCCACTTGGGCTCCATGGGTTTGAATCAAACCCTCTTTCGCGTTTTTCGCTTTTTCCTCAAATGCATCGGCGATTGCCACGACCTTGGTATTTTTATCGGCGTTCAGTGCTTGACGAATCGCCCCGCTTCCTCGTCCACCGCAACCAACCCACGCGATTTTTATCGTATTGTCTTCTCCCGCATGTACTTTTGGCGTCGACATGGTCGAAAGGGCCGCTGCTGTTCCTGCAACGCCTGCCGCCTGAATAAAACCACGACGTGTTATACTTCTTTCCATCTACATTTCTCCTCTTTTATTGGATTTACTAAAATGCCGTTCTATCGAACATACTCCCGCTTTTAATCGGTGTCATTCCTTTATGGCAATTCACCACCGCGAACAACAAAAACAAATACAAAATGATTATAATCTTTATTTTTTCCGGATGCAAGTATCTTTTTAGCCCGTTCGAAATTTTTTTCATTCTTTTTGAGGGGGGTCTTTTAAAGAGAGGGTCTTTTAAAGAGAGGTTCTTTTAAAAACGGGTCTTCCTGGCCCCTTTCTGTAAAATGTTCCTGTTTTTAGAGACTTTTTTCCGGGTTTATATCAGGTTTATTTCCATTTTTGTCGATAACCTAATCTGAAAAGGTTTGGAAATTGGCTGAATTACAAGCCTTTATTGCCTGGAATTCCTACGAATGCCTATGAATAATGATATGTTTTTGTTTTTTATCATTCCGAATTTGAAGTTAAATATTTATAAAAATAAAAAACTGCCGGTCCATATCATTGAACCCTCCCTATTATTGTGGTATCATAATTATGTTATGTATGAAATGGTCATGTTTGATATTAGATTAAGTATGAAATAGATTAAGTTTGATATAGATTAAGTATGAAATAGATTA
>CAYUAP010000098.1:2296-18456 GCA_964442735.1 uncultured Planctomycetaceae bacterium
TAGATTAAGTATGAAATAGATTAAGTTTGATATAGATTAAGTATGAAATAGATTATGTTTGATATAGATTATGTTTACATTCGATTGGTTTACAGAAATGAATATCTATCGATGAAACGTTTGCAGGTGTAACATTGTCACTGTTAACGATTATAATTCCCTTTCTCAAAAACGATTCGATAGAACGATTTGAAGAAACATTGGCGTCTTTTTTAGAACATAGAACGGAAGAGATGAACATCCTTGTTCTTAATGCTTCCGTTTATGAGGACCATTATGGAATTAAAGCGGAGAAAGGGATTACTTTTCTTGCGGTGGACGAGTCGACAACGTATCTTGATGCGTTGAATCTCGGAATTCAGAATGCGGAAACGGAGATCGTGCATACGGTTCTCTGTGGGACGACTGTTCGTGATGATTGGTATTTGTCCGTTCTTAAATGTTTTGAAACGCCCTCCATATTAGCCGTTATCCCGGAAATAATAGAAGTTAATGTGAATGGTCAAGCGAACGGAAAAGTTCATATTGGCTTTTTATACGAGCGGAATGGTCGTGTAACAGAAATCGGGACACAACAACCCATGAAATCCTGGTCTCGTTTGGCTCCGCATTTTGCGGGGGCTTTTTATCGGAAATCTGTTTTTTTGGCGTTAGGCGGTTTTCAGTCAGATTTTTATCCCATGTTTGCCTCTATTGATATGACCATGTTACTGGCAGGTATGGGGGGGCGTACTGTAGTCGAAACGAATTCACGCCTCTATTTATCCGCTAATGTTTTGGAACCATGGCAATTGGATTCTGTTGCTTGGTGCAGGGAGCAGGAGCGGCTCTACTCGCGCTGGAACGATTGGGGCGGTCGATGGAAAACGATGATTCTGCATAGGATTCGTATTCTTCTGGAACTGTCAGTCGGGTTGTTTCAGGGACATGTTCTTGAAATGATGACGGCCTATCGGGACGGTTCTTCTCGTGAAGCTGTTTCGAAACGAAAATCTTTAATGGTTAAAGCAAGTCAGCAGCGAACAATAGAAGAAAAAAATTATATTTGACTCCCTAAAAGATATGCTTTTGTCTAATTAATGGAGAAGTACGAATGATGTGCGACGCCGATTTTTCCCGATCGGAGAGAGTTCTTCTTCAGATGTTGTATCTCTTGAGACTATTGGAACAACGACCGGCTACTATTCATTTTCTTGCCGAAAAATTAAAATTGAGTGACCGGCAAGTTCATCGTTATATTACGACTTTAACGGAAGTGGGTATTCCTCTTGTCTATAATAATATCTCTCAAGAATGGTCTATTGTTCCGGAACGAACGTTTTTTCCCATCGATTTATCCCTGTTGGAAATTCTTGCCATTCTTGTCTTGTTTGAAGAATATGGCAATGACTTGGATGAACCTCTTTTTTCCTCTATTCGGACCGTTGCTATTAAAGCATCGCTTTTAATTTCTCCGCATTTTGTCGATCGACTTGTTAAAATTCGGGAGAAAATTCATTTGAAGAGTATTTCATGGAATAATTTGAACGATTTAAGCTGTTCCAGTGTTTTCGATATCGTTTATAATGCCATGAATAATGGAAAAACTCTTCATATACACTATCAAACACCCTTGAATCCTGTCCCGATTGATACTCTATTGAAGCCCTATGCCTTTTTGTTTGTCCGAGCCTGGTATGTTATCGGTTATGCCGGACTTTATAGACAGATACGAACCTTTAAAATAAATCGTATTCTTGATTTGGAAGTAACCGAAGATGTTTTTACCAGGCCTGCCATATTTTCGTTGAAAGAGTATTTGGGTAACGCTTGGTGTATGATCCCGGGAGAGGAGCCCGATTATCAAGTTGTGGTCCATTTTTCGAAAAAAGTGGCACAAAATGTCGCTGAAATAAAGTGGCATCAGACACAGAAGGTTTATTGGCGTTCTGATGGCACTGTCGAGTTACATTTTCAGGTTAGTGGATTGAATGAAATTATATGGTGGATTCTCAGTTACGGATCGGAGGCAGAAGTATTGGAGCCAATAGAATTACGGAAAATGATTTATCAACATTTAATTCGTCTTCGTAATCAATATACGAAAGAGGGTCCTGTTTATTGACGAAAAAGTAATCGTTAGTACAATAAAGATGTTAAAGTATTTTGTAAAGTTCAATAAACAATCAGAAGTCAGGAAAGAATAGCACATGGCATATGAAGTTACATTGATAACGGGGGATGGAGTCGGTCCGGAGTTGGCACAGGCGGCGAAGAAATGTGTCGATGCAACGGGAGTAAAAATTAATTGGGATGTTCAGGAAGCGGGTATAGATGTTATGGCCAAAACGGGAACGCCTCTTCCCGCGTCCGTTTTAGAGAGTATTCGTCGAACACGATGTGCGCTTAAGGCGCCGATTACAACTCCTGTTGGGACCGGTTTTCGCAGTATCAATGTCCATCTTCGACAGGAGTTGGAGTTGTTTGCCTGTGTTCGTCCTTGTAAATATTATCCGGGGGTTCGGACTTTTTTTAGTTCTGTTCCGGTTGACCTCGTTTTATTTCGGGAGAATACGGAAGATCTCTACGCCGGAATCGAATTTGCCAAAGGAGAACCTGCCACAACCGAACTGATTGAGAAAATTAATAATTTGACGACAGGCAAAAAAATAATGACGGGGGCGGAAGAAACAGGTATTTCGATTAAACCGATTAGTGTTTCCCGTACGGAGCGTATTGTCAAGGCCGCATTTAATTTCGCACAAGAGAACAAAAGAAAAAAAGTTACTGCTGTTCATAAAGCCAATATTATGAAATACACCGATGGACTCTTCCTGGATATTGCGCGTCAAGTGGCGCAGTCGTATCCGGAAATTGAGTTTGAAGATCGTATTGTTGACAATATGTGTATGCAGTTGGTTCAGAAGCCGGAACTTTATGATATTGTTGTCCTTCCAAACCTGTATGGTGATATTTTAAGTGACCTTGCTGCCGGCCTTGTCGGTGGATTGGGGGTTGCCCCCGGCGCGAATATCGGAAATGAAGGGGCTGTTTTTGAAGCTACCCATGGAAGCGCTCCAAAATATAAAGGACTCAATAAAGTTAATCCTGTGGCCCTGATTTTATCCGGTATGTTAATGCTCCGCTATTTAAAGGAGTTTGACGCTGCCAATCGTTTGGAAAATGCCGTTGCTGCCGTTATTAAAGAAGGAAAATCGGTTACCTATGATCTCAAGGCGGACAGAAATGATCCGACTGCCGTGGGAACACAGGAAATGGCCGACGCTATTTGTGAAAAAATAACCTCTCTTTAATTATTAAAGGACTTTTAGTCCGATTTGTCCCTTTATTCCTCCCATTTTTTAATGGGAGAACGTATTTTTTGACTGTTTAACAAATTTTTAGTAGAAATTAGTTGACAGACCGTTTTTCTTCATTTAAAATAAAATAATGTTATTAGATGGGGGAACCATTGGAATACAGTTCCTTTTATAAATCCCTCTTTTTAGTTGCAGTATCTTAAGAAAGGAAAATAGATGAAAGTTAAAAGTTTTCTCGTATTGGTTGGTTGTTTGGCCTTAATGGCTTTTTCAGCATGTGGTCCCAAGGTTCCGAGCGATGTTCCGAAACTTTTCCCGGCTGTTGTCACTGTTGTTGATGGTGGAACCCCGATTGAAGGTGCCCAGGTTATTTTCTATCCGACGGCAGAAGGTGGGGGAAGTTTGACCGTTTGTGGTACAACTGATGCTAAAGGTGTTGCTAATATCAGTACTATTCGTGCTTCCTATGTTGGAAAAGGAGCTCCGGCCGGCGATTTTAAGGTCACGGTCAATAAAGAAGTTGTCGTTGAACACTGGAAGACTCCTGATGAACTGGCTGCCATGACTCCTCCGGAAGCGGAAAAGTATGATAAAGAAATGCAGAAGAAACGCGCTGCTTTGCCGCGTATCGTTCCGCTCGTACTGATTGACCAGAAGACTTCTCCTCTAACCATTAAAGTTGGTGAAGGAAAAGCCGAATTGAAGGTCGATGTTGCCGAACATGCCAAGGGAGCGAAAAAGTAGTTCGATGTATACTAAAGGACGTTATAATACTGTCTTTTCCGGGATCGTGGACGTCTCGTCCAGCTCCTGCAAAACAGGCGTTCCGCTTGTCTTAAAAGAAGGATTTTAAAACGGCCTTGAGTATATTATAGAACGTTTGTAAATCTTTATAGACGTTATTATAATGTCGTTTAAAGACCGTCTGAACATGTTTCCGGCGGTCTTTGATTTTATTTGAATGTCATTTTTCGGAAGTTTTCATCATGCGTATTACTGTTATTATTTTGTCCGCTTTACTCGTCGGAGCGGCTCTTGGTTATTATCTCGGGCATTATAGTGCCGATACTATTCGTTGGGTTGATACCCTCGAAGAGGCCGGTGTGAATCTTGATACAAAAGACGAGAAGGAAATACCTGTTAATGACGATTCCTCTCCTATGGTTAAAGTCGATAATCCTGTTTATGATTTTGGTATTCTTGAAAAAAATGAAGCTAATGAAAAAGGGGTCCATGATTTTATCCTTGAAAACGTTGGTGGTTCCGAGCTAACTCTAACTGAAGGTGGAAAAGGATGTATGTGTACAAATTTCTCCATTTCCAAAAAAACTCTGAAAAAAGGGGAAAAAGGCATTGTCAAGTTCAGTTGGGACGGAAGTCGTGGTGGAGGTGTTTTTGAGCAGTCTGTTCGTGTCTCTACAAACGATCCCAAACAAAAGGAACTCTATCTGACTGTTCGAGGGTTATATACGGCTCCTATTGTATCCAATCCGAATCAGATTGTTTTTCACAGTATTCAACAGGGAACCACTATTGTTCGGGACTTTAAGGTTTTCGGTTTCGAAAAAGATAAAGACGGCAAACCATTTCCATTGGAAATTACGGAAGCGACTATTTCCAATACTAATAATTTCGATATCGAAATTAAAAAAGGAACCTTGGACAGTATGTCTGACGAGGAAAAGTCGAACACGCTTTTATCGAAGGCCACGACCGTTTTTCATGGTAAATTGACCTTAAAGCCCGGCCTTCCTCAAGGGGCGTTTCAAGAGGTGATTCGTTTAAAAACCAATGATAAAAATTTACCTATGCTGGAAATAATGGTTGAAGGTCAGATCACCGGTTCCATTACCATGTCGGGAAATCGATATGACCGATTTGGAAACGGTTATTTGGGGATCGGTTCCATTTCTTCCAGCCAGACAACGACCGAGCGTATTCGTTTGACTGTTGTCGATAAATATATTGTCAATGACAAAACGGTTCGTGTGGATCGTATTCGACCCGATTGGCTAAAGGTTAATTTTAAGTTCCCGGACGAAGAACTTCAGAAGAAAATGCCCGCCAAGATGATCGATGTTGAAGTCTCGATTCCTAAAGGATCGCCCTTGGGGACTTTTATGGGACCGGCTCGTGATAAATTGGGAGAAGTCGTCTTTAAAGTCGGACCGGAAGGTGCACAGCAGGAAATAGTTCTTCCTGTTCAATTTGCTGTTGGTCCGTAGCCTGGTAATTTGTATGTTCACTCAATGGGAAAACAAGACACCTTTTAAATCATCAATAAATACGGGAAATCACAGATAGACTACAGGGCGTTACAATACTGTTTTTCCGGGGAGTGTGGATGTCTTGTTCCCCTCCTCTAAAACAGGTGTCCCGCCTGTTTGGAAAAGAATGAATTTAAAACGGACTTGAGTATAGTTTTATAAAAGTACTATCTTTTAGGGAGGTTATATCATGAAAACAGTATTGGTTACTGGAGGGGGGCGCGGTATCGGGGCCGGAATTGTCGAGGCATTGGCCGCCGAGTCCTGGAACGTTGTCTTTTGTGGACGGGCAGGCGAGGAAAATTACAAGGAACGTTGTAATGAACTTGAAGAAAAGTATTCCATTATGGCGGTCTACTACTCTTTCGATGTGTCTGATACTCAAAAAGCGCCTGACCTGCTTCATCGGATTTTGACCGAAGTTGGTCCGCTTAACGCACTGGTCAATAATGCGGGTGTTGCTCCTTTGGCTCGAAACGATATCCTTGATATGACAGAGGAAAGTTATGATCGGGTTATGAATATCAATCTAAAAGGCCCCTTCTTTCTCAGTCAGCTCATTGCCCGATATATGATCGGGGAAAAGAAGGAATATAGTGATTTTCCGGCAGTTATTGTCAATATTGGTTCAGTTTCTGCGACTGCGGTCAGTGTCAATCGTGGTGAATACTGTCTCTCAAAGGCGGGAGTCGCCATGATGAACAGCCTGTTTGCGGTTCGTCTCGCCGAATATGGTATTCCGGTTTATGAATTACGTCCTGGTATTGTCCGTTCGGACATGACTGCTGGTGTTACGGAAAAATACACGAAATTAATTTCCCAGGGACTGACTCTTCAGTCTCGTTGGGGAGAACCACAGGATGTTGGAAAAGCCGTTGCCATGCTCCTTCGTGGGGATATCGCCTATTCGACAGGACAGGTTATCGGTATTGATGGTGGAATGACCATTCAGCATTTCTAAAAATAAAAAATGGCCGGTAAAAATAAATTAAGAACAAGATCTTCATCGGGAAGAGGTGGAAACAAAACAGAGAAAGTAATTCCTTCTTTAAAGGAATATGTGTCGAATCGATCCGAGTTGATAAAAATAGGGTATGATCATTCGTTCTGTTTTTTACTTCTTCTTCGATTCGGTTTTTTTCTGTTCTTGTATTGGTTTTGGGCGTTTCGATTGGGCCCTTTTTTATATATGGCCCAATATAATGATCTTTTTCTCTGGAATGTTTCCTGTTTTCAAGAGCATATTGTTCGTATTACCGGGCCATTACTCTATTTAACTTCATTTATCGTCCAGTTTTTTTATTACCCTTTAGCAGGTGGTTTTTTAGTGGCCATTGCGTTGTCTCTGATTGAATGGTTGACGGGCCAATATTTTCATTTAAAGGGATGGTATTCTATTTTTTCCTTCCTTCCTCCTCTTTTATTGTCGGTTGGTATTACTCAAATAAATTATTATTTGTTCTCCGCGTTCAATATCGCTTTTTTATTTAGCATTATCCCGGGCTGTCTGTTTGCATTGCTATTTGCTTTTTACGTCAATAAAATATCGTCTCCAAAGAAACGACTGTGGAGCATTGTATCAGGTACCTTGTTTTTCTATCCATTATGCGGTTTTTTTTCACTTTTCGGTACACTTCTCGCTCTACTTCATGAAGGGACCTTTAGCAACGATTCCCGAAGAAATTTTCGAATGGAATTTATGTTTCTCGTTCTTCTTCTTGTTCCTCTGTTTTGGTATCTTTTTTATTACAATCAGATATCATTTTCCAAACTATACTATATTGGTTTGATGGAGGAAGGTACGGTTGACAAGGACTATGTTACCCAGTTTTTTTTCTATTTCTGTTACTGGGGGACTTTTGTTTGTCTTTTATTGACTTCTTTGGTACAGTATGTTTGTTATCGATTTTTTTTTCATGAACAGAAATCGGTAATACAACGGGAAAAACGGTTTCGTTTTGGATGGAGGGAAACGATTCTTCTCGTTATTGTATTGTTGTTCTGCGGGGGGGCGGTTCATTATTCCTTTTTTCCAAAAAATTACAGTACTCTATTGAAAATTGGGCGTCTTTTGGACGAACATCGCTGGAAGGAAATTATTGAGGTGGAAGAATCCATTGCCGACCCGATTAATCCCTTGATTTCCGCGCGTTATTTAGCCTTGGTCCAATTAAAACAGGTTGGTGATCGTTTATTTGAGTGTCCTGTAAAACCGAGTGTTTCCATTCCATTAAAAGCGGTAACCTCTTTAAAAATGTTAGGTGATCGTATTGTTTATGAACATGGACAAATCAATATGGCCATACGTGCGGCCATGAACAATTACGTTGATCGAAATGGTCATTCCGCATGGTCGATAAAAACCATGGCTTTAGGGGCTCTGGCCAATAATGAAAACGAACTTGCCCGAAGATATTTGAATATTTTGGCATCGACATTGTTTTATCGACGTTGGGCACGACAATATCTGTGTTGTATTGAACGTGTTGAAGATACCGATTTACAGGAGATTCTTCAGAAGACAGACCCTGCAATATACGAGGTTCAGGAAAAAAGATGCGATCAGGATTATATATGTAAAGTAACGGTGGTCGATTACATTGTTAAAGAGCACTATAGTCATTATGATTCCAAAACGCGGTCTCGGGAAGAGGTCATTACGCAACTAATGAATCTTCTAATTGCCTCCGATATGCCGCGTTTTATGGAAATTTTTGATATCTTTATATCGAGATACGAGCATGAAACCTTGCCGCGATACCTTCAGGAGGCCATTCTTTTATATTACCATTATTTCGAAAAGAACGATTTAAAAGTGGAACAATATCGAGTATCCCCGATAATAAAGAATCGTTTCAAGGGATTTGTCGAGTCATTTGATCGATTATCCATTCCCTATTCCGAAGAGCAGGTAAAACTGCTTCATCATAAATTTGGGGATACCGTCTGGTTTCATCTGGCTTTTGTCAAGGAACTTGATATTTATTAATCCCTCTTTCATTACAAAACAAGAACCAGTGTTCCCAGGACGATCAATCCTCCACCAATTAAGACTTTAAGGTCGATTGGTTCTTTCAGGAAGATGAAGGCCAGAACAATGGCAAAGGCAACGCTTAATTTATCGATTGGCGAGACTTTAGAAGCGTCCCCCAACTGTAGTGCTTTAAAATAGAAGAGCCAGGCCAGACCTGTTGCAATTCCGGAAATGATTAGAAATGTCCAGTTTTTGGCAGTCATTGTAGCCAGACCGCCCCATGTATTGCCAAGAGCGACAATACCCCAGGCCATAATTACAACAACAATCGTTCGGACGGCAACGGCTAAATTGGAATTGACACCTTCCATACCAACCTTGGCCAAAATTGTTACTAAAGCGGCAAAAAAAGCCGATAACAAAGCGTAAATTTTCCACATAATTATTTCCAACTTTGAAAATGATTAATATAATCTTTTTTATAATCAGGAAGATATTCTTCAAGGAGAGATGTTAAAGGCGTTTCCTTTTTTGTAAAGAGAAACGAGGTTTTCACAACCAGCTTGTTTTCTTTTACCTGATATTCCGGGCGCAAGGTTGACAGATAATAGGCTAAAATCTTGTGGGAATGTTCCGAATAATGGATCATAAAATGGACCCAGGCCCAGGACTCTTGATATTCCCTAATTCCCATTTCATCAATATCGCGAAGTTTTTCCAAACGGGGTAATGAAGGCACTTTACCGAAAAAACCATATGTTCCTTTTTTTACCGGGGCTAAAAAGGGATTTTCATATCCTCTTTGGCCTCGTGGTGTTTCAAAATACTTGGCCAGACCTTCATCCAGCCAGATTGGGACGTTAAGTAGAGAGGCGTTTAATATGGCATGGGTCATTTCATGGCGGATATTCAATCGCATTTGAGCGTCTTGGACCACGAGTAAAATACCTGATTCTGTATTTTTAATATAGAGTGCGGGCCGATCTTTTGGGGCGTCAGGAAATTTTTTCGCTAGAAATTTATAATAGGATTCAAAACTCGAAAACAGGCATAATTCGATTTTTTCCTTCGGCAATGGGACATTTAAATATTGATGTAAATCCTCTTGAAGTTCCGTTAAGTCGGTTTGAACTTCGTTAATTTCATTCAAGGGGAAATCGGCCTGGCAGACAACACATCCCAATACGGTTACATTCGGCAGAATATTGGCATAGGAAGGCATACGATCAGCTACTTCTTCTGCAGCCTGAAGGGAAAAAATCCCTTGAAAAAGACTGAAGAGGACAATCAAAAAAACGGTGATATCATTTTTTATTTTCTGACGAAAATTCATTTGACTTTCATTTAATATTATTTTTTTTGCCGGTACCATACCGAAAATAGGCCTTCGTTATTTTAATGCTGATTAACTTTTTTTATTAGAATGAAACCGATAATTCCCAGGACGACATTACCCAGCCAGGCAAAAGAGGGAAGAAGATATCCATCTTTTGCCCCTTGTATACCAAACATAAAAACCGGGTAAAAAATCAGGGCAACCAAAATGGGACCGATTGCGGTGCTATATAAATGATCGCTCCGAAACATATTATATTGCGACATTAAAACAACCAATGGAATACCAATCCAGGCGAAGAAGAAACAGGAAAATCCGGATGCCCATGTTCGTGGAATACTTAAATTACATCGATTGATTCGATATTGAAAATCATTTTCTTTATAAATACGATCCGTCCACATACCTTCCATATAGGGGGTATTATCTCCGGTGACAAGAGCAAAAGCCGATATCGCCGCCAATTGACGTCGATATTGATCGCGTTCTTCTTTTATTTTGGCCAGTTCCTTTTTTACATCACCCATAGCCGGTTCCGTGGGTTTCGAAATCGACGTAAATTGAGGAAGTGGAATGATATGCGAAAATTCATCAGGAGATATGAGAGTTCCTTCTTCACTTTCAATAGACATGGACCACATTGTTATTTCAATTTTTGGCATTTCGTCCATTAAATTTATCTTTAATTTGGCTTTTTTGGCAGAACCTTGAAATTGTCCTTTAGTACTGATAATTACCAAATCAAGAAGTTCTTTTTTTTCTGTTACCTCGGATACCTCAATAGTAATATCATTGTCGGGAGTCGCAAATCGTTTGTTCTTTTTGAGTTTATTTATTATGGTTTCCTCCAAACCTTCGACAAATAGTTTAGCCGCGTTTGGTGTGCCCCAGGACACGGTCAAATCGTATAAATAAACACTGAAAAGACTAACGACTATTCCCAATATCCAAACCGGCATGAATATTTGCCAGCTCGAAACCCCCATCGCCTTTAACGCGATTATTTCATTGTTCGTTGAGATTTTACTGAAAAAATAACAAATTGCAATTAAAAAACCGACAGGAAATGTAGCACGGAATACTTGAGGGAGTATACAAGGAATAGTTTTCAATACGATTGTCATTGGGAGCATTTCCTGAACCACCATTTCCAGGATCAAGTAAAAACAAAAGATGAACGAAAGGATGGACATAATAATAAAAAATATCAATAATACGTTTCCTACTGTATATCTTGCCAATATCTTAAACATGATTTTTTCCTTTTACCCTTCTGTTTGTATAACCAAAACTGTTTCCATTTTCGCAAATTGCAGATAGGACATATACTCGGGTCCGTTATAAAGTTCCGTTTTTCAAAACAGACGGGACGCCTGCTTTGAGAATGCGGACAAGACGTCCGCGCTTCCAGAAAATGTCGAATTGAAAACGTCCCACAGTATATTTGCAATTTTATCATATTTGCTATTATATCATATTTACGATTTTATTTATTTATATTCACGTAAAAATCTTTTTTTTTCTACAATTTTATTTATTTATATTCACGTAAAAATCTTCTTTTTCCATTTATTTTTACTTCATTGGAGGTAGGAATATGATATTGCATTAAATAGGCGTCTTCTCGGGCCTCTTCATAAAAATTACGAAGGATCGAAACGGCACAAAAGCCTAATTTTCGAAAAAAGAGTTGTGCTGCCAAATTTCGTTCGCGAACTGCAAAAGTGATACGTGTTCGGCCAGATCGTTGTAATTTACCAATTAAACGGGCTACTAACTGGGAACCAAAATGGTGACGTCGTGCCGATCCGACTATTCCAAAATTTAATAGATGAATACGGCGTTTCATGAATTCATAAATCATAAATCCAACGATTTCACCTTTATATTCCGCCACAAGACCTACACAATTACGTCGGCGAAGACAATTTATAAAATCTTCCTTCGACCATTGATATTCAAAACATTCTTTTTCGATCTGTTGTACTGATTCCAAATCAAACTGAATCATCCATCGTATATGAATCTTTTCTTCTGTTGAAACAACTGGTTTTTGTTCAAAAAGGTTTTCTTCCGTTCCTTCCAGTGTTCGAAGTATTGTCCGCATAATTTATCATCCTTGATTGTTGACGGTTACAACTACTGACATTCCGATTGAAACTAATTGTATAGCTTAACATAAATCCCCGTTTTCTCCAATAGCAATTTTTATACATTTTTTCTCCTTTCTCGCTTTTTTTGATATTGATCCATAATAAAAAATTGTATAAACTTCAACTCTGTTATCGTTAAAAGCAGGAAAATACCAGATATCAAGTCGATATCGTATTCAGGGAAAAAACCATGTTTTTGATTTTATCCAAAAAAATAATGACCAGATTATTTATACTACCTATTTTATTTACTCTGCCGCTTTTAAACGCCTGTAAAACCTTCGACGGTTCTACGGCTAAAAATGCGGAGGGGGTCGTCTATTATCAACAAGGTCAATATGAACAGGCATTACAAACGTTTAACGATGCTATTCGAATTAACCCGAACAATGCGGAGGCCTATTATAATCTCGCTTCGACCTATCAAAAGCAAGGAATGACAACCCATCAGACTTCACTTCTGGCACAAGCGGAGAATTATTATCGTGCCTGTTTGGATCACAATCCTCCCCCGGAAACAACGATATGCTGTTATCGGGGAATTGCTGCGCTCATGAATGAAAGAAATCGTGGTTCGGAAGCACTTGAGTTACTTCAAGGTTGGGAATCGCGTAATCAAAACGCTTTGGATCCCAAATTGGAGATCGCCTATCTTTTAGAGGCACAAGGGAAAAATCAGGAGGCGTTAGCCGCACTTCAAAAGGCGGGAACAATGGCCCCAAATGATTATCGTATCTATTATAAATCGGGTGTGATTCAACAAAAACTAGGTAATAATCAAGCAGCTCTTGATCAATTATTAATGGCGGGACGACTTCAGCCTTCCGATACGGAGATAGCTAATCGAATAACACGTCTTCGGTCACAGGTTCCGCAATCGGGAGGTCAACAATTAGTCGCATCCAAGAGTAATAATACGATAAATAATGCGTTGGGAAATAAAGCAGCTCCTGTGGTTGCTGGTAATGGTGATAGTCAACAATCATCCAATTGGAAGGCCGCACAAGTTCCTTCGTTATCCATGGTCCCTCCAAATTTTTCACAGAATCAGGAAGGAACACCTCAAGTGGACAATACTATAAAGGTGAAACCGACTACGAGTTCCACGATTGCCACAACATCTCCGGCAATTACGAAATCTCCGGCAATTACGAATGGGACCCCCCCTGCATTGTCTTCGACGCCAGCTCCTGTTCCAGGTAAAATGGCTTCGACGGGCTCAACTCCAGCGTCCAATACGTTTCCAGCCCCTCCCGCTATTGCATCAACAGCAGGACCCAATGCAAAAACGGCGGTGGTCGCATCGAATAAACAGACTGGAACAAACCCATCCGCAGTCCCTTCGAATATTGCCGCAGCGGCTCCGAATCTCGGTTCCAATCAGAGGACGACTCAAAATACTGCTCCCGTCTCCACGGCGAATACCATTAACAAGAGAAATCCTTTTGATTACTATCAGAATTCAACAACAAGTAATCAGGCGGCTTCCACGGCTCCCACTCTTCTCGGATCTCCCGTGTCCCGAAATAATTCCATTGGAACCGGTCCTCCTGTCATTGGAGCCGGAAATTTTTAATTTAAGATAAAAAAATGCCTGTGCCCCTTTACAATTAATATGTTTTTCTTTTATAATAGTAATAGTTTGTAATATGTAAATTGACGCCCTTCGAAACACAGGCTTTTGTTTGTGTTTCGGAAGACTGTTATAATATTGTTTTTCCCCATTTGAAATTAATACTCAATAATGTAATTTTATGTATTTAATTTCACGAATGTTATTTTACCAATGTCATTTTAACGAACAGACCGGGTTATTTTTCGGTTTGTTCTTTTAATTAAACCCCTTATTTTAAAGAGAAAGAATAGGGACCAATGAAAAAACTTTTTGTTTTTGCCAGTGTATTTTTTATGGGACTGTTAATCTCCTCTATGAGTTCTACTCAAGGAGCCGATAAAGAGTATGCGCCATTAGTCGAAAAAGATACGAAGGTTCTGGCACGTGTCGATATGACGAAATTTGAGCTGGCCGATATTAATAAACATGCCCAAAATATCGCTTCATTTTTTGTTGATTCTCTTGTTAAAGATGAAAAAGAGAGAAAACAGTCAAAAGAATTTATGCCTGCCATGATTGGTATGGTTACTGCTCAATATGCACCTTTACTTGATTCTTTAAAGAAAAATGGTGTTGACCATTTTTATGTCGTTGGAAATTCACAAGAACCCGATTTATGCCCTTGCTATGTTGCTATTCCTGTAGGAAATAAAACAAAGGAACAGCAAAAAGAGATTCGTAGTTCCTACAAAACTCTCAATGATGCCATTCAAAATTTGAATTTTTCATTTCCGTTTGTTCGTCATGGCTTTATCTTTATGCCCATGTTTTCTAAAGACAATACGGATGACGCTCAACTTAAATCGTTTATTCAAAAACGTTTTAAGGATTTAGCTTCTGCCCCTAACAAAATAATTGAGGATGGAATCGAAAACAATTTGGATTCCACAGTTACCATAGTTTCTCTGTTTGACGAGGCTGCCTTGAAAAAAACCTTGGAAAATATTGATTCCATGAAGGAAATGTCTGCTAGTACCGAGGATCCTGTTGTTAAAACTATTGTCGATAATCTGCCGGAAATGACCACGAAACTTTCCAAGGCTACAGAATATTCCGTTTACAATATCAATCTTAAAAAACCGTCTTTTAATATTACCCTCAAATTAAAGTCCAGTGAAGACGCCAAAAATGTCGTTAATTTTATCCCCGATTTTGCTAAAAAAATCGGTGATGCCGTAACTAAATCATATGGAAAAGAGGCCGGTTCCACTACCTCGAAATTAATTACCGCTCTGGTTGTACCGGAAGCTAAAGACACTGGTATTATTTGGAATTTCGATGCGGATTTCTTCAAGAAGAACGATGCCGCAATTCAGGATGGATTGAAATTCATTCAGAAACTACAGGAAGAAGAAGCTAAAAAGCAAGAGGGACAAGCGTCACCATTGAATGATACATCTTCCTCCAAACCGGCAAATAAAGATGCGCAAAAACAGCAAGAGGAGAAATAAAAATGAAATTTGCCATGTGCAATGAAATGTTCAATAACTGGCCATTACGCAGGCAATTTCATTTTATTGCGGAGTGCGGTTATAATGGAGTGGAAATAGCCCCTTTTTCCGTTGCGGCGGATATGAATTATGCTGATCCACCAACAACCGATGTTCGCCATTTGGACCAACAGGCGCGCGAAAATATTGTGAAAATTGCCGCCTCGGAAGGTATTCAGGTATCCGGACTTCATTGGCTATTATCCAAAACGGAAGGTGGATATTATCTTTCTTCCGCCGATAAAGCCATTCAGAAGAAAACGGCTGAATATTTCTGTGAACTCGCCTATTTCTGTCGTGATATTGGCGGTAGTTATATGGTTTTAGGGTCGCCGCAACAGAGAAATTTGTTGCCGAAAATGTTCATGTACGAAGGATATGACAATGCGGCCAGAGTTTTGGATTTGGTATTACCCGCACTGGAAAAAACTAATGTCTGGCTCGCCCTGGAGCCTTTGGCTCCCCTTGAAACGGATTTTCTTCGAACCGGAGCGGATGCCCTTTATTTAATCGAAAAAATGGGATGTCCGAAACATTTGGGAATTCATTTCGACTGTAAAGCTATGGCCGGAAGTGAAACAATGCCTCCTGCGGATGTCCTGAAGAACCCCAAATATCGACCCTATATTAAAACCTTCCATGCCAATGACCCTAATTTGCGTGGCCCCGGTTTTGGACGTTTGGATATGAAGCCGATTATGGATGCGCTCAAAAGTATTCAGTTTGATGGATGGGTCGGAGTGGAACCGTTCGATTATACCGCTACTATTGAACGATTGACCAGGGAAAGTATTGTCAATCTAAAGAAATATCTTTAATTATACTCAAGGCCGTTCTAATTTCTTCTTTTAAAGCAGTGGGTCTCCTGTTTGGGAGGACGCCTGTTTGGGAGGACGCGGACGATAACAATATGTCCGTGTTTCTCCGAAAAGACAGTATTATAGCGTCCTGTTGTATATTTACATTGTATTTAATCAAGATTGTATTTAATCAAGGTAACCGTTCACGGATATAAAGTGAAACCAC
>CAYUAP010000099.1:0-18180 GCA_964442735.1 uncultured Planctomycetaceae bacterium
GATTCAACAAGGGAATGGTTCAGTTCAACAGGGGAACAGGGCGATTCAACAAGGGAATGGTTCAATTCAACAGGGGAACAGGGCGATTCAACAAGGGAATGGTTCAGTTCAACAGGAGAACAGGGTGATTCAACAAGGGAATGGTTCAGTTCAACAGGGAAACAGGGCGATTCAACAAGGGAATAGTTCAGTTCAACAGGGGAACAGGGCGGTTCAACAAGGGAATAGTTCAGTTCAACAGGGGAACAGGGCGGTTCAACAGGGGAATGGTTCAGTTCAACGGGAGAATAGTACGGTTCAGCAGAATAAAAAACCGGGCCAGTTGGAAACTTTAACGGACGCCTGGAATATTGCCATTCAAATGAGCCGCCAATTACAGGCGAAGGGGTATGATACCGATTCGGCCCGTCAAAAAATAGCGGCGGCACGAGGGGTTGCATTTCCTAAATTGGCCAATACGACAGCCGGAATTACCATGGCGGAACAGCCGAAAGTAGAAACGGTTATGGATCTCTCGAAAATACCGATTCCCATGCCGAATTTAACGGCGGAAACACCATTATGCGACAAGGATTTTGTCACTTCGGTTACAACGGTAACAGTACCTCTTTATTTAGGAGGGAAAGTCCAGGCGATGATTCAAGGGGCAACGGCGTTGTCTCAAGCGTTGGAGGCGGGCGAAAAAATAGGAGAACAGGATTTAAAGGCAGAGGTTGCGAAGATCTATTTTCTCGTACTTCGTGTTCACAAACTTCTGGAAGTTGCGGAGGAGGCAGAAAAGACAACAGCGTCCCATGTTCGGGACGCCCAGAGTATGTTTGATAATGGACTGCTAACGAAGAACGTTGTATTGGCGGCCCAAGTAGCCCATGCGAATGCGCGTCAAGAAGCTTTAAAAGCACGAAACAGTCTTCATTTGGCGGAGGCAGCCTATAATCGTCTGCTATGGCGTCCACTTCCGACCCCGGTAAAACTAACCGAGATCGAAATACCGGAAGTTGTAGGGTCGTTGGAAGATCTAACGGCACAGGCATTAAGACAACGCGATGAACTTCGCGCTCTGTCCTTTCAGGCGGAAGCTCTTCGTGCGCAATCGCGCGTTAATCGAAGTACTCGACTTCCAAATGTAACGTTAGTCGGTGCCCATTCCTATATAAAGAGTGACAATCTTAATCCGAATTCGAATTTTACGGGAGCGGTTGGTATGGTTTGGTGTCCTATCGACGGGGGAACCAGTCGAGCCCAGCAGGAATCGAACAATCTTGAATCCATGGCTGTTTGTAAACAGAGGGAAGATGCTCGAACCGCAATAGAATTACAGGTCTATCAATGTCGATTAGATGAAGAAGAGACTCGAGAACGTGTTCTGGTCACTCAACAGGCAACAGAACAGGCAGATGAAAACCTTCGGACTGTTACCCGTAGTTTTCATGAAGGTCTGGTTAATCATACTGAAGTACTCGATGCGCAAACGTTGAGAACTCTAACCTGGTCTAATTATGCCCATGCCCGATATGATGCCATTTTAGCCACCTATAATCTCCATCGCGCTATTGGAAATCTGTAGACGCAATTTTATGGAAACTGAAAAATTTATCGTCTTCCCCTCTTTTGTATTTAACCAACTATAATACAATTGAAAACGCTAACGAAACAAGTCGTTGAACGACTATAATTGAGTTTTCGAGATATTCGGATGATCGCCGTCTTCCCATTCACCTCGAATTGGAATACGGAGGAAAGTCCGGGCTCCATAGGACATGATGGTGGGTAACTCCCACCGGTTGTGAAACCAGGGATAGTACAACAGAAAGTATACCGCCGTAACTGTTTCTTTGTTTTCATATGCAGTAGATGATCATTTATTTATCCCCGTAAATTGATGATTTCTCTCATTGATAAACAAAATGAAATGGGTTAGCCTGAAAAAGAGCACCTTTATGTGGTTTTTATCGAGGCAATGTAATACGGCAAGGGTGAAATGGCGAGGTAAGAGCTCACCAGCAGGTTGGGTGACCGCCTGGCTCGGTAAACCCCATCAGGAGCAAGGTCAAACAGAAACGTGGTTCCTCTCCTTCAGCCGCAGATAAAACCTTCAGTTTTTTTTGCGGTATTATTGAAGAGTGTGAAACGAAAATTGTCCGTTTTTTTACGTTTCGGGTAGACCGCTAGAGCGAACAAGTAATTGTTCGTCGAGATAAATGATCGTCACTCGCTGAACTGTGGAGTTTGGCTTGTACAGAACCCGGCTTATGAATATCTCGAAAACCAATTTTTGCAAATTTTTTATCCATATTCTATATATTTACATTCAAATTTTTTTCAAATTCAATGTTTTTAAATTCAATATTAGATTCTTTATAACAGGAATAGATGTAACGTCAACCTTTTGAATGGGAACATCCCCAGAACTTGTCATAAAATGAAAACCAAGGAGATGCCTTAACCTGTTTGTATTTATTGTGAACATTTCCTATCAAGCCTTCCTATTTCAAGGTACACTCGAAAATTTATTCAATCCATCAATATTTATTCAATTCATCAATATTTATTCAATCCATCAATATTTGTTCAATCCATCAATATTTGTTCAATCCATCAATATTTGTTCAATCCATCAATATTTATTCAATCCATCAAAAATTTATTCAATCTATCGATAATTGTTCAATCTATCGATAATTATTGTAACCGTTCACGGATATAAAGTGAAACCACGGATAACACTGATTTTCACGGATAGTTTTTTGGCAAACAAACTTTTTTATGATAAAATTGTTTATTAGAATAGATAACAATGTTTCGTTTGTTATTGTAAAAGATTGTATTTTACGACAGACTATCTGTATTTATCCGTGATATCCATGGTTCAAAAATTGTTCGTGAATGGGTTACTATTTATTCAATCCATCGAACGAAATCAGGTAAATCCTCCTCGGGAAAAGCCTCCGCAGTTTTCAAACTGATTTCCATAGGTGCCGGGATACCGTGTTCTAATGCCTCGTGGACAAGTTTTGTCTGATGCTGTATCAGACAGTGACGACGAGGGCGTTTCATTGCCTTGATCATTCGCTCCCAAATTGTATCCATCGACTCGTCTGTTATATTGCCAAATGACAGAGGCGTAAAATCACATGGTGAAACATTTCCCACCGGATCAATAAAGAGATGGCGAATTCCCGCCGCACAACCGAATAACTCCGGACTCTCCATTTCATTAAAAGCACAAACTTTGGTCGGTGTTTTACCACAGGCCCTCAAACGTAAATGACGATTTGTTTCTCGATGAAACAATCGGATCTCGTCCACTTGCGCTGGATTGAGAAATGGAGATTCGTTCAGAAGTGGTATCTTCGGGGAAATTTCAGAAGAAGTATAATCAGCTAGTTGTCCACAGGGCATTGGTTCGATTAAACGAAATTCATTGACATTGAGTGATTGTCCCATTTCATATAACCGTCGATATTCCCCTGTCGTTACGGCATATCTGTCAGCCACAGAATTGATACAAGTATAGAGGCCAGCAGTTTTTGCATTGCGCAACGCATTCTGTGCAATGGAAAGCGCATTGGGTAACCCGCGCATTTTTTCGAATTCCCGTGGATCCGTTCGATCCAGACTGACACAAATGGCCCATAAACCCGCTTTTCGGAGCGCAATGGCACGTTGTTCGGTCAGTCCGACTCCCGAAGTAAAGATTAGAGCTTCTCCTCCTCCATTTTTAACGGTTCGAACAATATCTTCCAGATCCTCGCGAACAAGAGGTTCCCCTCCGGTTATCCCGAATAACGAAGCTCCGATCCCATGCAGTTCATTAATGGTCTTCTGCCATTGAGAAAACGACAGTTCCCCTACCGGTCTGTTACGGATACTACAATGCCAGCAATGGGCAGGACAGCGCGAAGTTACAGCTAAATAGGCAGAAACGGGCGTATAACGGAACTTCCCCAACTGATTCGTAAACAGCCGATCAAACGCCGAACCGGGAAACGGTGGAAGAAATGTATTCAAGACCCATTGACCATTGTGACGTGTCAGACATTCGCCATCAAGTAAACGCATTATTTGCCGCAGAAGAAAAATACGATGGAAGAGACCCTGTGATAAATGTTGTCGAGCAGATCCGTGCAGTTTTCCCTTCCGGGACAATTGCCGAAATACGGACTGTGGCGTTTTTGTGATCCGACGATCCAAAACAATTTGTATTAGTTGAAACAGCAATTGAACTCTCATTTTTTAATCGCCTTAAAAATAATGTATCGATGTTCCCATCCTTCACACCGGCTATCAAGGGCATTCGCAAAATCGGTACGAACCGGTCCATCTTTTTTTAGGGGAAGTACTTGATCGAAACCCGCTAGAACACCAGTCTTCAACAGCCAATCCAATCGATGGGAGTCGGGAGGCGGAACAGCAATCGATCCCTCTTTCATAATTGTAACCTCAAATCCCGATTGAATCAATTGGAAGGTCAACTCCTCTTTTCCTTTAGGAAAACGGGGCCATAACGCCTTTTGAAGGGATTGAGGATGGCGCCGCATGATCTGACAAAACGTTTCGAAAACGGCAGGCATTGTCTCTAATCGATTGACAATAACGGCTAATACACCACCGGGAATCAGTGTTCGGGCCGATTCTTGAATAATCCGGGCAGGTCGGGAATAACCAATTGCCCAACTGGAAACAATCGCCGATATACTTGACGATTTTCGGGCTTGAAGAAAATCAAGCATATCCTGACAGTACCAGTGGACGGAATCTCCCTCTTGTGAAATAGCTTGTTTCGCCAGGGCAAGCATTTCTACGGAAATATCGACCGCATCCAGGGGAATATGCGGCCATGTCCGATGGAGATATTCTGTAGTATGGCCACTTCCACAACCTAATTCCACAATTCCATTTGTCAATTGTAATTCATCCAAACCTTCGGTGATTAATTGATGAAATTCATTTGTTGTCGGCTTGAGATGAATCAACCACTGACTATTATAACTGGAGGAGAGTGAATTATAATCAGTGGCGTAATCGGCGGCAGAAAGCCAACGACCACAAATAGCCAGACGAAGGGCACGAAGATTCAGACGAAGACGATTCCATAATCCACCCGGCTGTACCGTCGATACCGCCGCTTTATCGGTCGTACTCTTCATTATGAATTCCTTTTACTAATGCTTCCTGTTTTTTTAAAGCCCGCCAACTCTTGTAATAACATAATGTCGGAAACAATAATCGTAAAGGGGTAATTAACATTTGAAACATCAATATACCATGAATAATATTAAAAAGGATCATGATAAAAAGTGTGTTTGATGTCGCCTTCCTGGCCATAAAATGAAAAAAGATCCAAACAGCAATTAATACGGCAAATGAAATCGGTATTCCTAATGTAACAAAAACTTCATAAAAAATACTACCTTCATCATCAGGAGGTGCTGTTTTCCAGGCAATGAACAAAAGGAGCCATACAACAAGATGACCAATTGCCGCTAAATAAAATTGAAGAATGAATCCGAGTCTGATATAAAATTGTGATGTTGACATAAAATACTCCATTAACGATTATAGTTGTATGACAGAATATAGCAAATATAAAATATCATTTTTTATATTTCTTGGATATTTCTCCAATTTCTTCAATTGGAGATCTATAAAATTTAAAAAACTATTAGAAACAGATCCTTTTTATAAAAATAATTATATTTTATCGGTTTCTACCGGGGATGTTTTTGGGAAACGCCCCAGATAGGCGAGTCGAGGCGGCAGGCAACATAGAACACAGAGTGAAATCAGGGCGAAACCGAAAATAACAATACTGACACATTGAGAGACGGATAATCCGGTTCCCAAAAACGATGCTTCATCGGTACGAAACAGTTCCAAACAGAATCGGGTGACAGGATACAGAAGAAATAACGAAGTTATAGTCACACCGTCTCTTCGGCTGTAACGACCGATAATTAATAGAATAACACAGAGACAAAGTGCGGAGAAACTACTGTAAAGCTGTGTTGGATGAACCGGTTTGGCTACTGCATATTTTGGCTGAAATACGATATATCGGATTTTTATTTCATTTGATTCCTTGATTAATTCGTTACAGACCATCATGACCTTCCGTTGAGGGGCGTTAAGTAACGCGTCAAAAAAGAAATTAAAGACATCGGCATTACTTGTAACGGAAAATCCGGCAATTGTTTTATACTGTTTGGGATCGTTTGCGTCGATAGTCGAGGGAATAAATGCGAGATTTTTAATATGCATCTCCGGTTTGAGACCTGCCTGTTGCGCGGGCGAGTCCGGCTCCACCGCTTCTATTACAACGGGAGATTTAAACTCCGTCCATAGAGTTTGAGTCGAATCCTTTAGATGAAACAGGGAATTATCTTCCTTTTTTTCACTATTATCCAATTGATTCCGAAGTTGAAAACCAGCGAGGAAAATTTCACCTTTTTCCAATTGCTGTACGTAGGCGGGACTACCGGGGGGGAATGTAATGGCCCAGGGCTCGTTACAGACAGCCCCAAAACAACAACCATTCATTAAACATCCGAGTCGGCCAACGGCAATTCCTAACATTAAAGCAGGGGCAAAAAGGTCCAGAGTCGCCAATAAAGGGAGTTTTTTCCAGTAGAGATAGCATAAAATGGCGATAAAACCACCAATAATAGAACCGTATACAACCAGTCCACCACCGACCATATTACCAATATTAAAGAGAGTTTTTCCAAAACTGGGGTCTTTTATCGTATCCCAATATTCAATAACATAGAATATTCTTGCCCCGGGAATTCCGAAAAGAATGGCAATAATGGCCACGGCAAAAATAATATCGAACGGAATATTCCAAAGGCGTCTGGCCTGCCAGCCCGCCAAAAAGGTGGCAAGAATAATCGCAAACATGACAAAAACGCCATACCCTCGAACGGGTAACCCCTTCGCCTCGGAAACCATGGGGATAATATAGACTGCTAAAAAAGAAGCCAACCCTCCCATAAAAAGCCAGCTCCAAAAATCATCCCAAGTCCCTTTACGAACACGATTCATCAGGAGTACGATTATAGTAATTAAAACAATTATCCAAAAAAGGATTCCCCAACCGAAAAAAGGCTGGCCAAAAATTTCCTTTGGTATATAAAATAAAGTCGGGCGCATCGTTTACTTTCAAAAAGGTCAAAAAAATAATATCTTAAAAACCATTCTTCTATTGTATGGTTAATGTTAAAACTTGTCAAGTTTTAGATTTTTTAAGCGAAAAGTTTTTTCCGGTAAAAAAGTTGTGTTGATTTTAATAAAAGAATAATATATAATGATAAAACATAGTAGATGTCAATTCGATTGACATGGGAAAGAAAAAGAGTCGAAACAAGCGAGGCAATGAAGTATAATGGCAATAAAATCTTTTTTGGCGGTAGATATGGGGGCTTCCAGCGGAAGGCATGTTCTGGGTAAATTTGATGGTAAAAAACTTGATCTGGAAGAAATCTATCGATTTAATAACGGTCCAATCCAAATGATGAATTCCTATTTTTGGAATCTTCCGGGACTTTGGTCGGATGTTTTGGAAGGACTGAAGAAGGCGGGAAGCTGTTATCAAAAATCCATACAGAGTATCGGAGTCGATACTTGGGGTGTCGATTTTGCATTTTTAACGAAGAAGGGTGAAATACTTGGAAATCCCTACTGCTATCGAGATTCACGAACAGACGGAGCCATGGACCGGGCATTTGCGAAGGTTTCCCGATCCGATATTTTCGACAAGACCGGCTTGCAGTTCATGCAGTTCAATTCCCTGTATCAACTTTTTGTCATGCGGGAAGCCAATTCTCCTCTATTTGATATTGCTGACCGTTTTCTGATGATCCCGGATATTTTCCATTGGCTACTCTCCGGCGTTCCTAGTAATGAATTCACCGACTCTACCACAACTCAATGTTTTGATCCGCAAAAAAACGATTGGGCCTGGGACCTCTTAAAGCGGTTTGATATTCCGGTCGGACTGTTTCGTTCTGTTAGTGCCCCTGGTACTATTTTAGGTGGTTTATTACCATCTATTCAGGAATCGACCGGCTTGACTTCCACAAAAGTTGTTTTACCCGGTTCGCACGATACTGCTAGTGCTGTTATGTCCGTTCCATCATCCAGTCCGGTCGGTATGACCGATTGGGCCTATATCAGTTTGGGAACCTGGGCGTTAATGGGTGTAGAATCGGCCCAGCCCTATGTCAATGAAACGGTCGCAAAACTGAACTTTACCAACGAAGGCGGAGTGGGTGGAACAACTCGTGTCCTGAAAAACATCTGCGGTTTGTGGTTGATACAGGAATGTCGTCGCAACTGGAACGAACAGCGTAAAAATGCAACGCCTCTGGATTGGGAAGATCTCAATAAATGGGCCGCATCCGCCAAACAGCTTGTTTCCTTTATCGATCCGGATGCCCGTGATTTTTTGGGTCCTACCAATATGCCGGAGGCGATTCGTTCCTATACGGAACGAACCGGACAACAGGTACCGTCGACCGAAGGGGAAATACTCCGTGTCGCGCTGGACAGTATCGCCATGAAATTCCGTCAGACACTGGAAAAGTGCGAAGAAATCACGAATCAAAAGATCAAAACGATTCATATCGTCGGAGGAGGAACAAAAAATCGTCTTTTATGCCAGGCGGCTGCGGATGCTACGAATTGTCGTGTTGTCACGGGACCGGTCGAAGCAACCGCAATCGGTAATATAATGATGCAGGCCGTTGCTTCCGGCGAGGTAGCCAATATCGTCGAGGCGCGTCAGATTATTCGTAACAGTTTCGAAGTCGAGGAATATTTGCCAAAAGAAGCTGCGAAATGGGAAGACGCATTTCCGCGTTTTCGGGCTATTGTTCAACAATAATGTCAAAAAAATAATAGCGTCAAAAAAAATAATGACGTCAAAAAATAACGATGTTAAAAAATAATAACGGAGGAATTACAAATGATATCCAATAGACAGCAAAAACTGAACCGTCGTAGTTTCCTTAAAGGGACGCTTTTGAGCGGAACAATTATGATGATACCGGAGGTCATGCCCGCCTCCGTCCTGGGATTGGGGGGCGAGGTTGCACCCAATTCGAAAATAGCGTTGGGGGGCATTGGAATACGTAATCGTGGTTTCAGTGATTTACAATGTTTCTTTAATATACCTGACATTCGTTTTTGTGCAATATGCGATATTCGTAAAGATCAGCGGGAACGAATCAAGTCGGAAGCGGACAAGGTTAATAACGCGTCCGATTGTGCCATGTATAAAGATATGGAAGATCTTCTTTCCCGAAGTGATATTGACGCCGTATTGATAGCAACCGGGGATAGATGGCATACAATGGCCTCAATAACCGCCGCGCGATACGGTAAAGATATCTATTGCGAAAAACCATTGTCTTTAACGATTCAGGAGAGCCGTGCACTAGCTGATGTTATCGAATCGACCGGAGTCATCTATCAGGCGGGAACGCAACGCAGAAATGTCGAGAATTTCCAGTTGGCTGCCGAATTGGCACATTCGGGCAAACTCGGTAAATTAACGGAGGTACATGCCAATACACTATGGCCCGCGACACTTCACGAATGGTTTCCTGCCGAGGAAATGCCAGCACCCGAAGAAATCGATTGGGATCGCTGGCTTGGCCCGTGTCCCTGGCGTCCCTATAATAAACGTTACGTGGACGGTCAGTGGCGGAATCATTTCGATTTTCACGGCGGGGGTATTCTTGAATGGGGATCGCACACGGTCGATTTATGTCAATGGGCGGCCCAAAAAGACAATACCGTTCCGGTTGAATACGTTCCTCAATTTAAAAAGGACGGTTCCATCGCGGGACATATCTTCGCCTATTATGCCGATGGTTTAAAGTTGGTTATGCGTGAAAGCGGCTGGCGTGGACTCGGTTCCTGTAGTGCGCAGTATGTTGGTACCGAAGGTTGGGTGGAAACTGGCGATTCCGGCAATATGGAGGTCTCGTCCGATTCCCTGCGGAAGGAACTAAAGGTTCCCGCGCAAAGAGAGAGCCAGCAGATGGCCCATATTCGTGAATTCGTCGGATGTATCAAGACAAGAATGACACCTTCAGCCAACGCAAAAGTTGCCGCAAATTCACATATAGCCTGTCATTGTGCCTATATTGCCTGGCAACTCGGTCGTGCCCTTAAATTCGATCCGGTTAAGGAAGAGTTCATTAATGACGAACAGGCCAATCGAATGCGTGCACGTGCCATGCGTGGTCCCTATTCACTTTAATATCAATTGATAAAAACAAGGAGTTATTGTTTTATGTACAAAATATCATCCTATTTGCAATATATGGTCTGTCTCGTTGTTTTGACGTATGGCGTTTGTCTTTTCGCTGATATTGATCCGGACCTGAAACAAAAATTATTATCGACTTCCGACGAACCGTTTTTAATTCAGACGATTCAGAAGACAGGCGATACTAACGATGACATTTTCATTAAGAATCTGGCCTGTAAACGTTTAGCCGTAATGGGGACGGATGCCGCCATTCCGGCATTGACAGCCATGCTGTCCAATGAAAAACAGAGCTATAATGCCCTGTTCGCATTACAGGCCATGCCAGGAACAACAGTAAATACAACCCTGCAAAAAGCGGCGGGTGAATTAAAAGGAAGTTTTGCGGCCAAGGTAATTGACGCAATCGGTGTTCGAAAAGACGTATCTGCTATAAAAACATTATCGATTATTCTTGAAAAAAATCCGGACCGTCAGGTTCAACGGTCCATTTATTCGGCATTAGCTCAGATCGGAACGGACGAGGCAGCCAATGTCTTGATTTCAAGTGTAAATAATAAAAATATAAAATTCGAGACGCCGGATATTGTCGTTCGCGGATTGGGTGAAGCCATTAATTATCTTGGTGTTATAAAGATGCGTCAGGGAAATAACGCAAAAGCATTGGAACTGTTTCAAGCGGTAACAAAAGTGAATTTTCCCGTTCCCATACGGGAGGCAGCCATTTATCACTCTCTTCTCGCACAAAAAAGTAAAGGGGCTCCCGAGTTGATTGAACTCCTGATCTCCACAAAAGATTCCGATTTTAAGATTGCGCTTAAAACGATAACGAAATTTTCAACGGAAGACTCTCAAGAAATCGTGTCCGCCATTATTTCCAACTATTCCAAATTGCCGAATACGAGAAAAGGTTTAGTTCTTTTCTCTCTTGCCCAACGAACTGATAAAGTATCACGTGATCTTTTTATGCCTTTATTTATCCGGCAGAATAAAGAAACATCCTATAGTATCTGCGAAGGATGTATTAAAGGCTGGAAATATGTCAGTCTAAAGGATTATCCTGATTTGTCTTCGCTCTTTATAAATTTGTGCGATAATATCTACGAAAACAAAGACTATTCGGTACTCTACTCGAAGGTTGCCAATACGATTATTTCCCAAAAGAACCCCGAATTAAACAGTTTTGTTTTGGAAAAACTGGACGAATATCTGGGATCCAGTTTACTGGTGAAAAAAAATGAATACATCAACAGGGGAATATGCAGTCTGCTTTTAATCATAGAACAATGCCGGATTCCGGAAGCCAATGATCGATTATTTAAAATAATCAAAACGGACTGGACGGATCCGACAATTCGAACAATGGCCCTGGACGCGGCAGGTGAAGTTGTCCCCTTGAATCTGTTGATACCCTTTTTAATGAATGATCCGGATGTATCACGAGTCAATCGGGTTTTAAAAGCTGCCTGTGTCCATTTGCCACGTGAAGTTTGTGTAAAACAGATTATTGAACTGTGTGAAAAGGCGTCAGTAAAAGATCAGGAAAAGTATATGGTTTTTCTGAAGCAAATTGGTGGAAAAGCGGCATTGGATTATGTTGCCAATGCGTGCAATAAACCGGAACTGATAGACACGGCCACACGGGTTCTAGGAGAATGGAGCATTGCCGACGATATGGAACAGGTAGCCGACATCTGTCTGAAGTTGGCAAAAGAATCGAAGGATTCCAAATATCGTGTTCGTTCCATTCGAAGCTATGTTCGTGTTCCGCGACAGTTCAATATACCGATGGAAAAACGTATTGCCATGTGTAAAACCGCATTTGAAACTGCCGTTCGGGTCGATGATAAATTATTAATATTTGAGATTTTTACCCGTATAATTGATGTTCAATCGGTAAAGGCCGCTCTTTCCTATACGAATGATTCCATTTATCGGACAAAAGCATGTGAAACGGCAGTTATCATTGCCGAAAAAATAAATTTAAATCCCCCGGACTGGACCTGGTTTACCCTTGATCCCGAAGATGTAAAAAAGGCCGAGGACGCCCGCCAGCAAGCGCGAAAGGACCTTTATACCGCAATGGAAAATATCCTGAAAATATCCAAAAATCAGGCGATCAATGATCGCGCCCAAAAGGTTATGGAGCGTTATAAATAGGATGTTTTTAAAAATGTAATATATAAAGAGCCGTGAATGAAGGACAATGTCCGTAGTTCCGGTTTCTTTAAATTTATTATTCTTTAAATTTATTATTCGTTTTGTATTTTTTTTATTTTAATTTTTTACGAAAGGCAATTATGAAGACCCCCCCTCGAATATTATTTTTATTGGCATTATTGCTATCGTTATCATTATTACTATCGTTATCAACAATAATTTATGCGGCGGATCCACAATGTCCCCTCGGAAGTGCCTGGAAATATAACGCTGAATTCAGTGATGAATTCAATGGGAAGTCACTCGATACGAATAAATGGTGGGATTTTAATCCAGCCTGGCCCGGACGGATACCCGCATTTTTTTCACGTGATAATGTTTGTTTAAAAGATGGTTGTCTCCAATTAACGGCACGCAATATCCGCCCGGAGGAACTGACTATTGAGAATCAGGCACGTGGCTTCGATAAATTTACAACGGCCATCGTTAAGAGTAAAAAGCGGATAACCTATGGTTATTTTGAGGCCCGCTTTAAGTCTATGAAGGCAGGAGTTTGTAACGCATTCTGGCTCTATGATCCACTTGACCCCAAGGTAAAATATTGTGAAGGAGAAGGGTCCGAGGAAATCGATATATTTGAAGTATTTGGCAAGCCGGCCGATAAAACCGCCGAACGAATCTATTATTTAACGGTGCATCGATATTGTACGCCCTACGTTGAATCGGTCGTCAACAAGAAAAAGACAAAATTGCCGAATTATTCCAATAAATACAAGGTCGATTACGATTTTTGGGCCGACTATCATATTGCAGGTTTGTTATGGACTCCGGAAGAGATCAAATGGTATCTGGACGGAAAAGAGGTATTTAGCCGGGAAAACGATATTTTTCGAAGAGGCCTTCATATCATGTTCGATTGTGAAATCATGCGTGACTGGGTAGGTGATCCGGATCCAAACGATCTTCCTTCCGTATTCTCAATTGATTATATTCGTATTTGGCAAAAGATGTAAAGATGTAATGACAATAATGCGAGACAATTTCATGAAAATTTTATTACAGCTATCGTTTCTGATGTTATTATTGACCGGAGTTGTTTATGTTGTGGCGGACGAGAAGACCAATCCGAACAGCTATACCGGAACGGATTCTGAACGAATTGCGCAGGCGGTTAAAGCAGCGTCCCTTCAAGGTGGTCTTGTAAAAATTCCATCGCGAACTCCAAATACAGAATCGGACCGACCGTATTGGTTGCTTGATTCCGCGATTTTGCTTCCCGGAAATACGACCCTGATTTTGGAGAATTGTACGCTCAAACTATCGGATAAATGTCGGGATAATTTTATTCGTTCCGCCAACGCCGGAGCAGGAATAGAAAAGGTACTACCCACTGAAAATATTCATATAATTGGAATAGGAAAAGTGGAATTAGAGGGAGCGGACCATCCACGAGCCACGGGAGATAGCGGGAAACAATTGACTGTTCGTTCCTATGGGACAGATACCGGAAAAGAAGGGGAATCCCAAACGGGTGACTGGCGTAATATTGGTGTTTTATTGGCCAATGTACATAAATTTTCCATAACTAATATAACGATACGCCAGGCACATTGCTGGTCCATTTCATTAGAGAAATGCAGTCAGGGAAAAGTAACCGACATCACCTTCGAATCGACAGAAAATCGCAAAATAGACAATAAACCCGTAAAAACATTGAATCAGGATGGTTTAGATCTGCGAAAAGGGTGTCATGATATTATTATAGAAAACATATGCGGTATTACCGGAGACGATTTAGTTGCCCTGACCGCAATTCGTAGTGAAGCCAAACCGGGAGGTCAGTACGACTCGACCGAAGTTGCCGAAACCGATCCCAATGCCATGAACGATATTTATAATGTTACGATTCGCAAGGTGGTCGGATATTCTGCGGGCGGTCATCAGATCGTTCGATTTCTCAATGCGTCCGGGCTAAAGATACATCATATTATTCTGGACGGTGTTATTGATACATCTCCGACCGAAATTGTCGATAAAGTTACCGTTCGAATTGGTGACAGTAATCCGGCCTGGGGGGGCGTAACGCCCTTGGGTGATACATTTGGTTTCATTATTACAAATATCCATTCACGATCAAGTCAAGCCATTTTAATAGCAGGGTCACTGACCGATTCCATTATTTCCAAGGTGATTAATTATAATCCGAAAATAACCGGAATCGAATTTCAATCCGGTAAAGAAAATGTTCGCAATGTACAAATAGACGAATTTATCAATAAAGTCAAATAAAGTCAAATAAAGACCGAAATTTTAAAATAGAGACAAACGTCCCTATAAAATTACCATTTACAACGAGGAAAAAATGCAGATACGTAATTGTTTACAATTGAATCTATTATGGTTATTTTTAGTTGGTTTTATATATGTTGGAAATGTATATATAATTGCGGAGGAATCTTCACAAGATAAAACGAAGCCAAAAATAGCCTATACCGTAGGTATTTCGAAAAACGAACCTGCAGTAAAATGTCCCCTTCAGGGGAATGACTGGAAATTCATTCCGGAGTTTAGCGACGAATTCAATGGCAATGAATTGGATATAAAGAAATGGTATCCAAATAATCCGACCTGGCTTGGTAGAGAGCCCGGCTATTTTGCAAAAGAGAATGTAACGGTCAATAATGGCAAATTACAATTGACAGCACGTGCAGAAAATCGGGCGGATATACCGAAGGACAAGGGTTTTAAAGACTTTACAACGGCTGCGGTCAAGAGTAAAGAGCGCGTTCTTTATGGCTATTTTGAAGTACGAAGTAAACCAATGAACTCCAAAGTATCCAGTTCGTTTTGGTTCTATGCCCAGGATCCCGACTTGTGGACGGAAATAGATGTCTATGAAATGAGCGGCAAACATCCGGACCACGAATCTGTCTACCATATGAATCTTCATGTTTTTATTACCCCAAAAGATGGTAAAAAACATTGGAATAAAGGGGATAACTGGAAGGCCCCCTATCGTTTCGTCGATGATTTTCATCGGTACGGCTTGTTATGGACAAAAGAGGTTATCGAATGGTATGTAGACGACCAGAAAGTATATTCGGCCCCAAATACGCATTGGCATCAGTCGTTGAACATTAATTTTGATAGTGAAACCATGCCGGAATGGTTCGGTCTTCCCGATCCGGCAGATCTTCCTTCCGTTTACGAAATTGATTATATTCGTTGCTGGCAGAAAAAAGCCACAACCTCCCAGGATACGCCAGTATCCCGCTGAAAACAATTATTTTGAAGAATACACTGAAGTTTTTTCATGCGGAGGTACGCAGACACTAAAGTTTTTTTCAAGATATAAACAGTAAAATTAAATGATTTTAAATTTTATGAATAAAGTATCTTAAAAAATCCACTATGTCTAAAGATACCTCGACGGATGAATTAAAATGTAACCATAGAAATTATACTCTTTTAAAAGGAAAAAAATGAAAAAAACGATTTTTGGCATAGTTATATTGTGTTTTTTGGCAATCCTGACAAGTACATGTTCATTATTTGCGCAATCACCATTTGTGCAATCGCCGAAAATGGTCAAAGCACTTCAACCATTTATAGATCGAGGCGAAATGCCGGGAATCGTCTCTGTTTTGGCAACGAAAGATAAAGTCCTTCAAATCGATTGTGTAGGATACGCCAACATAGAGACGAAAAAGCCAATAGCTCCGGACCAGATTTTATGGATAGCTTCGACAACAAAATTCTTTACCGGAACAGCCATAATGATGCTGGTCGATGAAGGAAAAATCTCTCTTGATGACCCCATCGAAAAATATCTTCCGGAAATGGCAGATCTGAAAATTGCGCTTGTAAAACAGAAAGATCTACAAGTTCTTCAGACCCCCCAGAGCAAGCCGACGATTCGCCAGGTACTGTCCCATCAAGTCGGTTGGCCATTCCAGACAGAAATAATGGATAAATTTGGTTCCGACTGTCTTCCGCTTCAAAAGGAGTTGTTCGCGATCAGTCGTACCCCATTAAAATTTGAGCCGGGAACAAACTATAGCTATTCGGAACTTGGAATCGACGTTGCGGGCGGAATCATCGAAGTAGTAACCGGCAAACCCTATGAAGAATTCATGCAGGAACGAATTTTTACTCCACTCGGTATGAAAGATACGACGTTTTGGCCCAGTCAGGATCTTCAGAAAAATCGTTGGATTCATTGTCATAAAATGGTGGACGGTAAACTTGCCCTCTGTGATATTCCAATGATGCGTCATCCCTACGAAGACAAGAGCGTCCGTTTTCCCGAGCCGGGAGCCGCCATCTTTTCAACCGCAAATGATTTGACGAAGTTTTTCCAGATGCACGCCGGTGGTGGTGTCTATCAGGGAAAACGTTATATTTCACAAGCGGCAATAGATGAAATGAATAAAAAGCAGACTCCCAAGGACAATCCAAATAATTACGGAATAACAAGCGCTCTTAATGGCGACTGGTTCGGTCATGGCGGTGCCTGCGGAAATCAGTGTCATGCCTCGAAAAAAGGTTTGGTTCGTCTTTATATTGTTCAGATTTCCGGTGTTCCGAAGAGTGGTGAAGCACTTCGCGCATGGACTGAAGCGGCAGACACGATCTTTAAAGACAACGGTTTGCAATAAACGGTTTGCAATAAAACGGTTTGCAATAATATCAGAAAAAAGGATTCAAATATGTCTGAAAAAATAAATCGACGTCGATTTCTCAAGGGTACTTCACTTGGAACGGCTATTGGGTTTGTTCCCTATTTATGGTCTCCGAAACTTTTTGCCGATGAAGAAAAGGGAGACCGACTTCGAATGGGAGCAATTGGAGTCGGCAGTATGGGCAGACTCGATCTGAACTATTTCAATAAACTGGCCGATGTCGTTGCGATCTGTGATTTGGATACGGAATATGGAATTGCCCCCACACTCAAACAGGGATACGGTCCTAAAAAAGCCGATAAAGTCATTTCCCCGACAGTCTATTCCGATTATCGGCGTATTCTTGATCGTGACGATATCGACTTCGTTCAAATCGCCACGCCGGATCATTGGCATACAAAAATTGCCATTGAGGCACTCCAGGCGGGCAAGCACGTGTTCTGTGAAAAACCACTGACCTTGACCCTGGAAGAAAATATACTGATTCGCAAGGCAGTACAAAAATATAATCGAACCTTTCAGGTAGGAACGATGCAGCGTTCATTTGGAAGCGAGTTCATGCTGGCAACATTAATTATTCGTGGCGGTTATTTAGGTGACATTCAAAAAATCACCTGTGATATAGGAGAAAGTCCAAGTAGTCCAGTCATTCAGAAACGCCCGGTACCAGCCAGTCTCGACTGGAATACCTGGCAGGGCCAGACGCCGTTGGTCGATTATATTGCGTCGGACGAAGTCAGTTCCTTTAAATGGGAAGCGGTCCAGGTAGACCGTCCGACTTTTGGACGAGCCCATTTTAATTTCCGCTGGTGGTACGAGTATTCCGGTGGAAAATTCACCGATTGGGGGGCCCATCACATTGATTGCGCACTATGGGCATTAGGATATCAGACACCAGGAACAGGGCCCGTTATGATCGATGGTACCGATGCCCATCATCCTATTCCCCTTAAAGATGGACAACCAACCGTTACCAATCAATACAATACCTGTGAAAAGTTTAATATCTATGGGTGTAGCCTCCATTTTACGCAAGTCATTTGTCAAGATGGATAAAATATA
>CAYUAP010000100.1:0-18031 GCA_964442735.1 uncultured Planctomycetaceae bacterium
TGTTTGCCAAAAAACTATCCGTGAAAATCAGTGTTATCCGTGGTTTCACTTTATCTCTGTGAACGGTTACGATTTATTTTATAACCGTGAACGGTTGCCAACGGTCAATCACAATGGCCCAAAAGCATCCATTTTTAAATTTACACTCTTTTTTACTGGTGTGATTTCTATCAATCGGCATATATTGTTTAAATTACCTTAACGGAAATATCTGTTTATTTTTATTCTTTCTATTTTATTTAACTATTTTATCCGATTTAACATTCTATAGCTCTTGACATTTTGAACCTGGACGCATAGACTTTATAATATGCTATTAGCGTTTGGATAAATATTGAAAAGGATAAATGCGGGTTGTGTATGACCGAAGCAAATGAATATATGGAGTATCAAGAAGATAAAGATAGCTCCAGTAGAATGACAGTTAAATCACCATTAGAAACCTATTTAAACGATATTAACGGAACACCATTATTAACAGCGGAAGAAGAACTTCTCCTGGCAGGTGCTATTAGTAAAGGGGATCCCGAGGCACGAGACCGAATGGTTCGAGCCAATTTACGTTTAGTCGTTAATATAGCGCGAGGATATACGGGCAAGGGGTTGAGCCTGCCCGATTTAATAGAAGAAGGGAATTTAGGTTTATTGAGAGCCGTAGAAGGATTTGATCCGACGATGGGGACTCGATTTTCGACCTATGCCAGTTATTGGATCAAACAATCGATAAAACGTGCCCTGATCAATTCGGCCAAAACGATACGGATTCCTGCCTATATGGTCGAACTTTTATCGAAGTGGCGCCGGGCCACACTTCGATTAACAGATGAACTTGGGCGCAATCCAACACCGGAAGAGGTTGCTCGTTCCCTTGGGATACCACGAAAAAAGGTTCCTATTATTAAAAAGGCCATTTTAATTCACAATTCGACTCCACAAACGGAGCAGAACGATTCCGGATGGTCGTTAGGTGAAATTATAATGGACGAGCGATGTCGATGTCCAGCGGAACAGATGTTGGAAAACGACAATCTCAAGTTTGTTCTGGAGCAGTTGGATCGAATGGACCCACGGGAGGCGGCAGTTCTTCGAATGCGTTTTGGATTAGGGGACTGTGAACAGCAGACACTTAAAGAGATCGGTGAAACACTTGGTTTAACCCGGGAACGTGTTCGGCAGATCGAGACAGACGCTCTTGCCCGTCTGGCGGAAGCGTTGGAGGAAGGTCATCCGGTGACCGTTATTCCAATATGGCACTAAAAATAGTGTTTTATTCGGAGAAAAGGAACCGTTAAAGTTTAACAGAACATTAGTCGATACATGAAAAGTGTAATTGTATTGGTTATAGTGATTTTAAAAGAGGTAGTCAATTGAATCCGTATAAAATAATTCTGGATGTCGATCCGGGACTGGAAGAGGCTTTAGTATTAAGTCTTGCTCTGTTCGATCCGGAGGTGGATGTCGTTGCACTGACCTCCACAGGAGGTCGGGTAGATTCACAGACAGCATCGCGTAATTTGCGAGGTATCGTTGAATTTCTTGATCCACCCCATCGTCCGCGTATAGGTTTTGGCGACGATCCGGAAGGATCGCTTCCGTTAGAAGAGCCTTCGGTTTGCGGTCGAGACGGTTTGGCTGGTTTTGTTTTACCGAGAACGGAACGTCGAACGCCAGTCCCAGCCGAAAAAGTGATATGCGATGTTGTCCGATCCCAACCGGGCGAAGTTTCCATACTCTGTTTCGGACCGTTGACGAATATGGCCCGAGCCTTGTTACGGGATCCCGAACTGCAATTTTTGATAAAACGGCTTTATATTTGTGGAGGCACATGTTGTTGTCCGGGTAATGTAGCGCCAACCGCCGAATTTAATATCTACGCCAATGCAAAAGCGGCACAATTGGTGTTTCGGTCCGCTTGTTCTAAAACACTGATTCCCCTTGATGTTGTCGAACAAATGTCCACTTCCATTGAAATATTACAGGAGTTACCGTCCAACGAAACCAATTACGGTAATTTTCTCCAGCATCTGTTTGTTTCTCTTTTTAGAGGATATCGTAATATTTATGGTATAGAGAGTATTCCGTTTCACGAATTAGCCACCTGGTTTGCCGTTTTACATCCGGCTCTTTTTGAGAAACGATATGAATTTTGTGACGTGGAAACCATAGGTCTTTTGACTCTTGGTGAAATTGTCTATGACCGGAGAATCAATCGCGTCGGGCGAAAAAACGTCGAAGTCTTTTATCGCGTCAATGATCCCGATCAAATACGTAAAAAAATGATAGAAGGTTTTAGAAGGATAAATAAAATTCTGTCTTAATGGTAATTTTTAATTCCATGATGGCGTTTTATTATTTTGGATGAATAATATGAAACTGAATAAAACAAACCGTAGTCCCATAAATGGATGTCGGAGGGTCCTGTCCAACATCTTATGGGGAATCATTCTTGTTTTCTGCATGCTCCAGTTGGTAATAGGAGCTGTAACGACATTATCTGCTGTCGAGAATGTTCAACAGACAGTATCTTCCTCTGAAAAAAAAGAGGTGTATGATCCGATTAAGGAGAACGGTAATTATTTTGTCGGTTGGGAGAAGCCGAAGGCGGCAATAGTTCTTTCGGGGCTCCTTGCGGGATACATAGAACCTTGTGGTTGTGCCGGTATGGAGAGAATGAAGGGTGGATTAAGCCGTCGTCACGAATTCATGAAGGAATTGACGAATCGCGGCTGGAATCTGTTCAAAATAGATGCCGGTGAAATTTCCAATGGATTTGGTGTTCAGGAAGAGCTTAAATTCGATATGGCTGTGAACGCGTTTCATTTAATGGAGTATCAGGCAATCGGATTGGGCAAAAACGAAGTTCGTTTTCCCGCCTACTTCCTGTTGACATTTACCGCTCCGGCCGGTACCGATGAACCAAGTCTTTTTGTCTCCGCAAATGTAGCTGTCTACAGTTTCAACAATCTCTACACACTCCCCTTTAAAGTTATAGAACAGAATGGTTTTCGTATTGGTGTGACATCAGTTCTTTTTCCCGATGATACGGTAAAACATCGCGATGAAAACATTTTAATTGAGGATCCCTATCTCAAATTGGGGGGCGTGATGCCCGAGATTCGGAATAAAAAATGCGATAAATTGGTCCTAATCGTTCATGGAACGGAACAGGAGACGTTGAAAATCGCGGAAAAATTTCCTGAATTCGAAATTGTAATAACGTCCGATTCGCCGAGTATTCCACCTGCCGAAGGTAAAATTATCAACAAAAATCAACGTCTGATTGAGTTGGGAGAAAAAGGAAAATATATGATCGTCCTGGGTCTATATGACGATCCTCAAAATCCGGTTCGCTATCAGAGGGTGGCGTTGGATTCACGATATCAGCAATCGAAGGACGTCCACCGTCTCATGGAAGGTTATCAGGGTATTCTAAAAACATTGGTAACGAATAAAGGGTATAAAAATGGACTTGGCTTGAGTCAGGTTGAATCACCCAAACGGCATAGTCTCGGAGATTTCGTCGGATCTTCCAAATGTGAATCCTGTCATGAAGAATCCTATCGTATTTGGCGCCGTAATCGTCATTCGCAGGCCTGGCAATCCTTAACGACGACCGCAAGTCCTCCCCGGGACTTCGATCCCGAATGTATTAGTTGTCATGTTGTTGGCTGGCAGGGGATCGAAAATTTCCCCTATTATGGCGGATTCGATACCGAAGCGACAACACCCCATTTAAAAGAAGTGGGGTGTGAAAGTTGTCATGGTCCCGGGGCTAAACATATTGAAGCGGAACTCGGTAATAATACCAAACTTCAAGAATCACTCCGAAACGAAATGCGTCTGGGTAATAATGTCAAAAAGGTCTGCTATTCCTGCCATGACGCCGATAACAGTCCCGCCTTCGATTTTGATTCCTATTATAAAAAAATAGAACATAAAGAATAATAGGGGAATGATCGTAAAAAAGGGTTTTAATAAAAAATAACTTTTGTTAAATACCCTTTTTTTGAGTTCTATTGTTTTTTTATGTTTACAAATTCATTTGCCGAATTATAATGGAAGAGAAGTTAGTATTTTATCCATTTTAACCATTTTCCAAAGTGAGTCCTTTTAATGACAGACCGTGAAGACGCCCTAGCCCGTGTAGCCAAACGAGCTGGCAGGCCAAAATTTCTACGTCAGACACGAACGTGGCAGTCGAAATTCCATGATTCATTTTCAGGATTTCGACAGTCTATCGAGCAACAAAGCAGTTATCGTGTTCATTTTTTCTTCGCGGCACTAACATTGGGAATGGGGTATTTTTTTAGTTTTGACATTTTTCGCTGGGCGCTTTTAACAATGGCTATTACGGTTGTTATTACAACAGAAATGCTCAATACGGCCATTGAAATGCTAGCTCGCGAAGTGACCGACGAGGACAGTGAATTTATTCGACAGGCCCTTAATATAGCTAGTGGGGCTGTCTTAATGGTTTCCATGGGCGCTGCTTTGGTGGGGATCCTTCTCTTTGGTGAAGCTATTTTTCAGTTTTACATGACCCGGTTTGCGGGATAGCGGTTTATTATTTCTTCTAATTTCTCGATATATTTTTCACGTAACTCGTCCGGGCCAATTATTTCCACATCGGTTCCGTATCCAAGAAGCCAAAAAAGAAATGGTTTGCTATTTTCAGTTTCAATAATAACTTCCAATTCACCATTTTTCAATTGTTTCATACTTTTAAAGGAGTCCCAGGCCATTTCCTGAATTCCGGGCGCTGCCGTTTTGTTAAAACGAACCGTTGCTTGTATTATTTTCTGATTACCAATAAAGGGACAAAATGTTCGCGATAAATAGGTATCAATATCAAAATCTTTTTGACGTTCGAATTTCGACTCTTTTAGGGACGCCTTGAACAGTCGATTGATTTTCCAAAAACGAATGTCATTATCTTTACAGGAAAAGCCAATAATATAGATAAAACCATGATGATAAACAAAAGAATAGGGATGAATTGTATAGCATTTAGCTCGTTCAGACTGTATCGATTTGTATTTTATATATACTTCCTGATTATCTTCCATTGCGACAAGGATAACATCAATGACCTCCCGAAACGGGGAATAATCATAGACGGTTCGGTCCAACTGATAAAAGAGAGGGGCAACACGTTCCGCATATTCTATTACCTTCGGATTCAGGACCTTGCGTATTTTTTGGATGCCATTTTGAATGGCGTCCCAAAAATATGTTCCCCGTAGTGGTTTCATTAAATTTCGACCAACATAGAAGGCGAGTAATTCGTCCCGATTGAGATTCATTGACAGGAGTCCATCTTGGTAGTCGTAAAAAATTCGTTTGGGCATTCCTCGGGTTAGTTCTTCTCGAAACGTAATAGGAATTGACTTCAATAATAGCAGATCACGACGTATTGTTTTCGTTGTAACATTAAAATGCGCGGCTAGTTCCGCTATCGTTGCCCCTTTTGGTGAATTGACAATGAATTGTAATACGTACCATTGTCGATAATAACCCGTAACAACATTCATTTTTTTACCCTTAAAATAAGTATATTTGAAACGATAGATCACGCAGATTACAAAATTTTATTACGATAAATTTAACGTGTCAAGAAGGTTTGGACAGTATCTGTCCCTCTTTTTGAAACTCCCATTACTGGTTGATGTAGTAGTGGTTAGTAATACTAAAATTTATCTGTGTTCGTTCATGGGAACAAAACAGATAAACAAAACAGGTGGGAAAACCTGTTTTTGAGATACCGATTCCTGTAAAAAAGGAATCAACTGATTATAAAATCGTTTACGAGAATATTATATTCATTTTCGGGGAAGAGTCTTTTTCTCCTTCTCTTCCCTCTTGTTTATGACTTCATTCATTTCATACTAAACGTCTTCTTCTGTTTTCGGGACAGCAAATTTCAAGTCGGTACCGAATCAACTTTATTCAAATTATTGTCTTCAATTTATTGTCTTCAAATTATTGTCTTCAAATTATTGTCTTCAAATTATTGTAATGCTCTTTTTTACGATTAGACCTCCCTTCCTTTTTACTGAATTGTTATTGATAGTGTTTGTGAAAATCAATATTATCCATGATTGCAAATAAAAATATTTATAGTATGAGACAATAATTATTTCTTCAGACTCCATACACGTACATAGTCGATCTCAAAATCACGTGGATAGTTCATATGTGGATCAGCAGAGCCAAAAATACCCTGATACAATCCCAACAGAATGAACATTTCATGCTGTGGAGTTGGATTTTCCCAAATGCGAACGACATTTCCATCCAGATACCAGGTTAGTTTTCCCTCCTCCCAATAGAGTCCCCAAACATGAAACTCTTCGGGTTTTTTAAAATGACAGATATAATGGCCATTGGATGTGAAATGCACATTAAACTCGTTTTTCGTGGGGGCATTTCCGGGTAGTTCAAAAATATCAATTTCCACAACACCATCTTTTTGAGTACCACGGGTACCGTCCACCTTGTATTCCTGATTATGCGCTCCGACTTGAGTTAGCCAAAATGCGGCATGTAATCCTTTTCCTTCCGGCATACGGCTGCGAATCTCGAAATAACCATATTTTTGACTGAATTTCACTTCATCGTAAAAAGTTTTGTTTTTTTCGTCATAATGATAGATCGAAGTCTGCATGGAAGAGACACATTTATCTGTAATGTTCTTCCGCAGTGGTAAAGTACGATCCAAACGTAGTTTGAGAATACTGTCTTCAATGACATAATTGGTCCGCAAGTCTTCCCAACGACTAGGTCGGCCGATTCGTTTATAATATTCTTTTCGGCCCTGTCGATATGCGGGAAACCATTTGGTGTTATCCAGTTTCGGTCCTTCAAAATTGTCTTCGAAGGTTAATTTCCAATCTTCTTTATTACCGGGTGGGTCTGCCAGTGCGAGTCCACAAAAACAATAGAGTATGATTATCAATAATATTTTGTACTTAATAAACATGTTTTTTACCTTGTTTGATATTGTTTCGTATTTACAGAGACCGAACCACAGAATCCTTCAATAATAAAATCATTTACCAGCAGTTTTTTAGATTTTTTTATTACGAGTAACAGACGCATTGTCGGCAATCCATTGTTTGGACCATTTTACCGAATCCAGATCGAGTCCACACAATGGGGTACAATGAAAAACCATTCCTTCAATTTGGCCTTCCTGGAACATTTTTCGTCCGAAAGAACATTGATGTTCCATGGCTTCGATAGTAATAGGCTTGCCATTTCCGAAATCCCACATATAAATACCGAGCAACGTTCTTTTTTTCGGTTCCACTTTTCGATAGGCCGTAAAATTCTTCTCCAGTCCTTCAAGGTCATTGGCATTCCATGTCCAGAAGGAAACGACGTCCACTTCGTCGAAATGGGACTTTAATTCCGGACGAATCTGATTGGAATAAAGAACCATCGTCAGATCAACAGGCCGTTTTAAGGCTTTTATTTCGTCATGGAGTGTTTTCAATTCGGCAACGGTCAAATGGGCAGCCGCTTCAAGTTTTCCTTCTGGATTTTTAAAGGGAATTGCATCTCCTTTAAAGAAATCGTCGAGGAAAATTGAAGTCAGATTCGGCATTTTATCGACGAGTTCGAATGCGGCCCTTTTTTTTTCCGGATATGGCTGTGGAGCCCCATCAATAACGCTCCATGCCACTCGCTTGGTTTTTGCAAACTGTTTGATAAAATCATCAAATGGAGGAACCGGTTTCCCCTGATATCGGGTAACGCAGTCATTGGGAATTCCCAGCCAGGCAACCGCCTCCGATTGCGAAATGGAACGGCCTTTGGGAATATTATAATGGCCCTGTATCGTATCCGTTTCATGCCCCCACATCCATAGTCCATCACGCAGGGTACCATCATAACATTGGACGTTACGATTTTCGGAGCAAAATCCATTTAACGGAATTCCACCGGACAACAAGAGAGCTCCCGTCATTCCTATTGTCTTTATCATATTTCTTCGGCTGCAATTTGTTTTACAACTTTTAATTTTCATAGGGCACCTCCTGAATTAAAGTGAATTAGATAACCAATTTCCACGGATTTCGATATTCATAGAACAGATAGCTATTAGCTTCGTCGTCCCCAATGAATTCTTCTTTAACAGCGTCCCAATTAAGTCTTCGACCAACGGCCAGGGAGATATTAGCCATTAGACTGATAGAAGTACTTCGCTGGGCGTCTTCCAGAGAACAGTTTGTCGGTTTTCGGGAACGCATACAGTCGAGGAAATTTTGCGCATGTACGGCGGTCAGGTCTTTATTTCCTTCTGCGCGCCCATCGATTTGATAGACTTCTTCTTTCATACGCAGTTGTCGATCCTGGAACTGTCCGCCTCGTTCCGGTTTAATGATATAACGGTTATCGAAGGCATAGAGAGTCCCCTGCGTTCCGCGAAATTCGATATAACCAAGAGCGGAATTGTTTTCATTCGTGGCCATAAACGGATTTCCACTGGATTCGAAGAAACTAAAAGTCAAGAGACGTCCGGAGGCGAAGGTGAAGACGGCTTCCATGGTATCCGGGATCGTTCGGTCGTCGTCAACGACGTATTTTCCACCCATAGCACATACGGAATCGGGTGCTTTTTCATGGAGAAGCCATCGAATGGCATCAATATGATGAACTCCCTGATTGGCGATCTGGGAACAGTAGTTAATCCACCAGCGGAATTTATAGGGTGCGATATTTTCCTGATAGGGTTGGAACGGTTTCGGACCGATCCAGAGATCCCAGTCCAGGTTGGCTGGCGGATTACCCGGCTTGGCCTTGCCCATACCATTAGGATACATATTACTGGTATAACCTGTTCGCGCGGCGGCAACTCGTCCGATTTTTTGATCGATGTTCTCGTCCGCTATTTTTTTGTAGAGAGGTGAACTTCGACGATGGATACCAACCTGAACCACTCTTTTATATTTTTCGGCGGCCTGAATCATCATACGGCCTTCTTTAATCGTCGAACTGACCGGTTTTTCAATATAAACGTCTTTTCCGGCTTTACACGTTTCGATTGTCTGGTAGGCATGCCATTGATCCGGAGTCGCATAAACTAAAGCATCAAGATCGGAACGTTCGATTAATTTGCGGAAATCATGTTCCGTAATTGCGTTCGGCGCATATTTTTCCTTCGCTTTTGCCAATGTCTCCGAATCAATATCGCAGAGAGCGGCCACTTCCATATCTTTTTTACACTGGAGAAAAGCATCCAAGAGCTGACGTCCGCGATTGGCGGTCCCGATAAAGCCACAACGGATACGGTCGTTGGCCCCGATAATTCGCGCATGGGATGTTGCTGTTTGAAGTGCGGCCAAACCTATCGGCGCCATAACGGCGGCGGCTTTACCGAAGGTACGTCTGGTGATTTTTTTTGTCATTGTTTTACCTTGTTTTACCTTTTCTGGTTAATTTTCCGGCTATTTTGAACGAGACTGCAATTTCGTTCTCTCTAATGAATACAAGGTGTTATACCAAATTCAAATATCATTGTCAACAGGCATTTTGATCGACTTAATTCGATCCTGTAACTTTAGAGGCCTAAACTGTTCTTCCGATTTTTTGTAAAACATCATGACTACAGATTTAATCTGTATTATCTGTAATGGGAGAAGGAGTTTGAACGGATTAAATTGATTTCTGTCCATTATATCCGGTTTTGAATCGTTTAAAGTACTTCATGTAATCATTATGTAATTATGAGCATTCGACTGGTGTCGTATCCTTTATTTCTGGCATCGATTATGTTTGACGTTGGAGGAAGATCCGGAGATCTGAAGAACATGTTCTGTATATCCTTCACGGTACAAGGAGTGGTGAAGTCCGTCAAAATTCAGAGTGGGGTCACAGGGTCGGTCAAATTTTTTGTTGAAGTTTATGATCTTGAAGTTTATGATCTTGTTGACAGGCCGAATAAAAAGCTGTAAAATGAAGAGGAGTTGGGAATAGTTTTGATTTTCGGAACGATTTGAAGATCTTTATTTCCTAATAATGGTTAGTTTTTTATTATGTAGAACAAATTGAAATTGGCTTTTGTCATGAATAGCGAACAAGCGAAAACGATGTATGACAAGATATGGGAAAAACATCTTGTCTGGCAGGAACCGGGAAATGACTCGATTCTTTATATAGATCAGCAGTTTTGTCACGAGGTAACCAGTCCACAAGCATTTGAGGGACTTCGATTGGCTGGCCGTAAAGTCCGTCGTCCGGAAAAGGTTATGGCGGTTCAGGACCATGATGTTCCGACAACGAATCGAGATGCGGAAATCGAAGATCCGATTGCCCGTCAGCAGGTGGAGACACTTCGTACCAACTGTAACGAATTTGGTATAAAACTGTTCGATATTCACGATCCGGAACAGGGGGTTATTCATGTAGTTGGTCCGGAACAGGGGTACACACGACCTGGAATGACTATTGTCTGTGGGGACAGTCATACGGCAACGCATGGTGCATTTGGAGCGTTAGCTTTTGGAATCGGAACGAGTGAAGTGGAACATGTTCTAGCCACGCAAACGATTCGGCAGAAGAGAAGTCGGACCATGCGCATAACCTGTACGGGTCAGTTACCGCCCCATATTTTTGCGAAGGACTTAATTCTGTATATTATTAGTCAAATGACAACTTCCGGTGGAACTGGTTATGTCGTTGAATTTGCGGGCGATACATTTAAAGCGCTATCGATGGAAGGGCGAATGACCGTTTGTAATATGGCCATTGAAATGGGGGCTCGGGCCGGTATGATTGCGCCGGACGAAACAACGTTCGAATATCTTCGCGGTAGAAAGATGGTCCCCCAGGGAACCGATTTTGATAAAGCAATGGAAGGTTGGAAGACCTTGTTGACCGATCCAGGAGCAGTTTTTGATAAAGAAATAACCTTCGATGTCTCGAATATACAGCCTATGGTAACTTGGGGAACGAATCCGGGTCAGGGGGCTTTTATTACGCAAAACATTCCGGATCCGGATACAATGGGGAATCTGGATGAACGTAAAATGGCCAGGGCGGCTTTAGCCTATATGGATTTGGAACCGAACAGACCATTAACGTCCATTAATATTGATTGGGCCTTTATTGGTTCCTGTACAAATGGACGAATTGAAGATTTTCGGGAGGCGGCCAAGGTTCTCAAGGGGTATACCATTGCGGATTCGGTTCGCGCCATTGCTGTACCGGGTAGTGGTCTGGTCAAGGCCCAGGCAGAACGGGAAAAACTGGATGTTATTTTCCGAAAAGCTGGATTTGAATGGCGGGATCCCGGATGTAGTATGTGTCTGGGAATGAATCCGGACCGTATTCAGCCAGGAGAACGATGCGCCGGAACCAGTAATAGAAATTTCGAAGGTCGAATGGGTAAAGGTGGAAGAACACATCTGGTTTCGCCCGCTATGGCCGCTGCCGCCGCTGTCGCCGGTCATTTCGTTGATATTCGGAATTGGAATTTTAAGTAATTCCCGTAAAACGGGACATTGAATAATATTTTCCATTGTAAATGTCCTTCCTTTAATTTTAGTTTGGAGATTTCAAGGTTATGAAAGCCTTTATTAAACATACAGGGTTGGTTGTGCCTTTTGACCGCAGTGATATTGATACCGATCAATTGATTCCCAAGCAATTCCTCAAGCGGATTGAGCGAAGTGGATTCGGTAAATATTTGTTTTACGATTGGCGTTATCTGGATGATGGTTCGGATAATCCCGATTTTATATTGAATCAGCCGGAATATAAAGAAGCGACCATTTTATTGGCACGTCATAATTTCGGCTGTGGTTCCAGTCGGGAACATGCGCCTTGGGCTATTGACGATTATGGTTTCCGGGCTGTTTTGGCGTCCAGTTTCGCCGATATTTTCTATAATAACAGTTTTAAAAACGGTTATTTACCGGTAAAATTAACCGAACAACAGATTGAGGATCTCTTTCAACGAGAACAGAAGTACCATCCCTATTCCATTACAATTGATTTGGAAAAGAAATTGATTACGGACGATCATGGATTAAAACTACCGTTCGAATTGGATGATTTCCGCCGTAGTTGTCTCCTGAACGGATTGGACGATATTGGTCTGACCCTACAGCATGAAAAAGAGATAGCTGAATACGAACGAAAAATTGCAGGCTAACACTATGTAACCGAAAGACTGGAATGCGGACCTCCTCGTCCGTATTTCAATTTTCGATATGTATAATGTATAATGTATATGGCAGTATTTCATAAAGCGGCGCCTATTTTCCCCCATTAAAGTTCTGCTAAAGTCGAACAACCATCAGGAAGGGAAATGGAGCCATTAGATTCACAAGAGAAAGGACGATAGAGTATGAAGAAGACGCTAAACGTAGGTATGTTGGGATGTGGTTTTATGGGTCGAACCCATTCGAACGCATATAATCAAGTGGGTCATTTTTTTGATATTCCCTTTAAGCCGGTTCTCAAGGTCTGTTATGGGCGCGAAGAAGATCTGGAGACTCTAAAAAAATTCCAGGAAGCCTGGGGATACGAAGAAATATCAACTGATTGGCAACAGATTCTGACTCGGGAAGATATAGATATTGTGGACATTGTCGCTCCTAATTTTCTGCACAAGGAAATGCTATTGGCTGCGGCCAAGGCGGGAAAAAAGATAGTCTGCGAAAAGCCGTTAGCTATGAGCTATGCGGAAGCGGAGGATATGGTCAAGGCAGTGGAAGACGCGGGCGTAGCCAATATGGTTTCGTTCAATTATCGACGAGTTCCGGCAGTAACATTATTCAAACAATTGGTTGATGAAGGCCGGGTTGGTCGTCCATTCCATTATCGAGTCGTCTATAATCAGGACTATACCATTAGTAAAAAAGTTCCGGCAGGGGGGGCCTCCCTGTGGCGTTTGGACGCAAAAGTAGCTGGAAGTGGAGTCACGGGCGATTTACTAGCCCATTCGATCGATACCGCCGAATGGATTAACGGTCCGATTAAGAAGGTTTGTGCCTATACGGAGATCTTTATTAAGGAAAGAAAAAATGTCGAAACTGGAGAAACCATTCCGATTACCATCGACGATGCCTGTATGTTCCTGGCTGTTTTCGAAAACGGTTCGATCGGTACATTTGAGAGTTCGCGATATGCCCGTGGTCGTAAAAACTATAGTATGATGGAAATGAATGGAGAAAACGGTGCCCTGTCATTCAATCTGGAAGAGCCTGAATATCTGAACTTCTTCCGATATGCGGATCCGGAAACTGGTAAAAAGGTCGAAGATCATCTGACCGGCTGGCAGAAGATTCTTGTTACCAACGGCGAGCATCCCTATATGAATCACTATTGGGTACCTGGTACGACTATCGGTTATGAACACACCTTTATTAATCAATTGGCCGACTTCCTGACCTGTGTTGGAGACAAGAAGGTTTATCATCCCAATGTTCGAGATGCGGCCCGTATTCAGAAGGTCTGTGATACCGTTATTCGCAGTGCCAAAGAGGAAAAGTGGCTGGAGATTTAGTTGTCGGTTCCCGAATTACATATTGGTAATATCGTCGGAGGTTCCGGATTCGGTTAGCGTTTCAAGGGAAGCCGCCACCTCCTTTTGATATTCCATTGTTCTACCGTAGATACGACAGATGCGAAAACTCTGGGGAATGGCATTATAGAGTTCTTCCGATTCCAAGGTGGATATTTTGCCGTTGGCCGGATTATAGAGAAAATTCCGTCTCTTTTCGGAATGTTTTATATCGGGTCGATGGTTATGTTTGGAGATATCAAATCTCAATTCAAGATTTTTTAATTCACAAGATAAATGTGACCGAATAGCGCTTTCAAATAAATCCGGATTGGAAAAAACGGAGGCGGATTCCCGATCACCGGGCTTGTAGAGAAACGTTTTTTCGACTAACAAGCGCCATTCTATCTGTCCTTGAGTAAAGCGAAGCCAATCGGCCGCTAGTGCTAATTTACGTTCTTCCTGACTCTTCTCCCAACGAGAAACGTCTGTATAAAGGGTCCATTCGGTGAAATGAAGATATTCGTCCAATGAATTCAGAGGATTACCATAGGGGTAAAACAAGTCCCATGATTTACTAAATAACTCCAGTAAAGAGAGATCGACCGATTTAACCCGATTATGAAAATAAACGGATCGAAACAATTCGGCACGAACACTCAAAAATCGTGTCAACGAAGAAAGTCCCTTTTGATGCAGGGTCAATCCATGTTCTGTAAAAAAGGAATAATGAAGGAGTCGTTCCAGGTCGAAGGCACGTTCATTAAAGCCGGACATATAGGCGTCACGAAGGACAAAATCCATATTATCGATTGTATAGAGGCCGGAAAACAGGATTCGCAACAGTCGAAGCCAATAGGGTTTGTTCTGACTCTGTTGTTCATTCGGTCGGACGATTAAGAAGGCTATTTCTTCCGGCGACAGAAATTCATCGGCATGAAGTAAACCATGTGGATTTCGTCTAATACCGCGAATCTGTGGGGCCAATATCCGAAGAATAATTTCTGCTCCCAATTTTTCATGGGTTAGAATCGATCCGTCCGGAGCTTGAAATTTTTTTAGGAAATGATCATCGAAAAAATGACCGAAGGGGCCATGACCCACATCATGTAGAAGTGCGGCGATCCGGAGGAGTGACTCGATATATTCGGAGGAGGGAAGTTTTTCTCCCTGACAGAGTTCCGGTTTTTCTTCAAAAACGGTAAAGAAACTCGATGATAACCGCTGCCAGACCAGACTGGCAACGTGCATGGAACCGAGAACGTGCTGAAACCGTGTATGTTCTGCTGTTGGATAGATAATCCAGGCCGTCTGTAACTGATGAATCTGGCGTAGACGCTGAACCCAGGGGGAATCGATCATCTCCTGTTCGGAAAACGTTTCATTGACCTCTCGATCAACGGGCGATGAATAGGCTATATAACCATGAATCGAATCCTGACTTAAACTTTCTTCCTGAAATATCAATTGATTATTCATTGTATCCTGCCGATACCTTCCTGTCATTAATTTGTCTTTAGGTGGTCTTGTATTAATGGTGAAATGACAATATTCCAACCTCTATTTGGTGAATATGTCGTACTTTTGAAACCATGGATTTTATTGGATAAATACGGATAATCGAGTGAAAAACAGTACTGTCCATGATTTCAAATACATTCCTTTAGTATTTATGTTCCAATTATTTGGTTAGATCATCAATTACAATAATATCATGAATTGCAAGTTTATCAAGTGTCAATTTTATTTGACCGTTTTTGTAAACGTAATCGACAGTTCGATGGCCCGGTTCCAGGAAGAGCGCATTCGGTTTGGTTTTGGCATTGATGGCAATCGTCAGTGGACCAATCGGATCGATCGTTTCAAGAACTCCTGCCATTTCGTGTGGTCCGGACGTATTTACTAAATGAATGGAGAGAAGTCCCGTTTGTGTTCGACGAATGGAGACGTCAACAAAAGGCGAGCCATCAATTTGTACGATTGGATTGGGGAAGATAGCCCGCATGGCTTCGCGATAGACGGTTCGAACCTCTTCGCGCTGTTTGTTGTATTGATCGGAAAGCGCATTGGGAATCAAGGCGACTCGTCCGGATTGACAAGGGACGATTTCAACGGTATATCCAGCGGGAACGTTCTCCAGTTTTGTTTTTGACACATTTGTGACAAGTTTGTCAAATAACGCGATTGTTTTTTCTCCGATTAGAAGAAGATTCCCTCCATGTTTTACATATTGACATACAGCGTCAATGGTATTTTGGTCGAGGGTTGTCCATTCGGCAATAACGATAGTCTTAAAGACGTCCAAATTTTTCAGGAATTTTGGGGTATCATTATAGATTTCGACGGAAAAATGATTTTCGAGGAGTGGATTGAGGATATTTCGCTGCCATTGTGTAGCCCAGGGATATAGGCTGCCCCCGCCATCACTAATACGTTTGTAATGCGCGGAGGTTGGAAGAAGGAGAGCGACCTGGGGAACAGCGATGGAACGGAAACAGACATTTTGCCGTTCACGGCAAAAACGGGCGGCCTCGCCCATTGTCTTGACTTTATTCAGATCGATACTGCCATCACGATTTTGCGTGTAATAGGCTTGAAATCCTCCCCCTTGGGCAAGAACACAGGCAGCCTCCCGTTGAAGTTGAATCCCGGTTTTATTTCCCTTCTTTTTTCCAGGTCCATCGCTATAGTCGAAACTCCAGGCCATTAGGTCCCAACTGATACCCTGGGTCTGCATGAATCGGGAGGAATACCGCGCCGCGTTGACACTATTGCCCGAGGTATAGTCACCGGAAATAAAATCAACCGGAGCACTAACCGGTTCCGGCATATGATCGGTAAAAGACCAGTTACTTGCTATCTGGAATTTTGGAGCCTGGCGGTGAATTTCTTCTATATAATGGCGAAGATATTGGCGGAATGCTTCCCGATGGAATTGACACCATTCGAACCAGTTTGGTGCGTCCGGTTTGGTTGGAATAACCGTTTTTCCTGTTGTGGCGGTAAAAGCCTGTTTAGCTTTAGCAGAATAGTCGAGTTGTTGTGCCCAGCATTCACCGTCAATCCAGGCCCCGTCAACATCATATATATTGGCCAGTTCGAGCATTTGTGGTATCAGGAGACTATCCGCGTAGGGACCGAAAACGGATGTAATTCGATCACTGGATTTACCACTCGAATCCTGAACAGCCCAATCCGGATGTTTGGCTACTGCAATATTGTCCCAGATTCCGGAATAGTGCATATAAAGGGCAACCCCACGTTTAGCGGTTACCTGCCGCCAGACTTTAAGTGGATCTCCGACAAAATTGTCACTATGGTTTCCCACTTTTGTCGGATAACTACAGCAACCGGAATGACCTTTACAATCGATTTGAATATAGTCCGGTCGAACGATATCCAGAAGGGTATTGACCATTTCCGGCGTTGTATTTTGACCGATATTTTTATCTGTCGTCCGTGCGTGAAAATCAAGATGAATACCAAGAAAACTGTCTGATCGTTTCAGACGGGGTGGATCCTGGCCCTGTACCGAAATTGACGCCAGACTCAAGAGAGTCAGACAACAAAAAATCAACATAAAACGAAACGTTTTTTTCATTGTAATTCCTGTCTTTTAAATAATGGGATGGATTTTTCAAAAACTGCCTCTATTTATAACAAATTTAAATAAAAAAAGCAAGGTCCACTTGAATTCTAACTTTATATTCTGTATATTCTGTAGAATGTAAAATAAATTTCCAAATAATTCAGAAAACTTGAACTTTTAAATAAATTTATTATAAAATACAAGATTTCATAATAAATTTGATTTTTAAATCGTATAAAAGTGGACGAGGTGTCAGTAGACCGCATCCTGGGACGTTTGGGAATTTAAATTTTTAGTACCACTTTTAAAGAAAAGGTAATATTATGTACATTAGGGTTAATGGAAAAATTTATGGTCCCTACACGGAACCGGAAATGCAAAAAATCAAAGCGGAAGGACACCTTCTTTTAACAAGTGAAGTATCCTATGATCAACAGAAATGGATATATGCGTCACAAGTACCAAATCTGTTTGGCGATTCGGTTTCTTCGAATCCCTATGCATCGCCTCAAACATTATCACAGAATAATGATATGATTGATACCGCCGATGTCAATATCGGCTTTTGGGATGCCTATAAACGATGCTGGAAAAACAAAGCCAAAGCCAATGGAAGGTCAAGACGTAAAGAGTTTTGGGCTTGGTCTCTGTTTAATTCGATTATTTTGATTATTTTATACATTTTTATATTTGGTGGAACGAGTATTATCCAGAGTGGTTTTCGTGAAGTTGGAGCCGTAATTACCACTATTTTTTGTCTGGCCTTAATAATATTTTTGGTTGCGGCAATTGTTCCTGGAATTTATCTCCTTATACGTAGACTCCATGACATAAATATGTCCGGTTGGATGGTTCTGCTCTGTTTCCTCCCCTATGTAGGCAGGGCTGACGCATACTCAATGCAGCAGGTTGATGATTTCTGAACGGTATTC
>CAYUAP010000101.1:0-17813 GCA_964442735.1 uncultured Planctomycetaceae bacterium
AACACTGATTTTCACGGATAGTTTTTTGGCAAACAAACTTTTTTATGATAAAAATATTTATTATAATAGATAAAATGTTTCGTTTGTTATTGTAAAATATTGTATTTTACGACAGACAATCTCTGTTTATCCGTGGTTCCAAAATCGTTCGTGAATGGTTATTCGGAATCCTATTCTAATAACCCAAGGAGTATCATAATGAAGAAACATGAAACAAGACGTAAATTTTTGAAGACAGCAGGTCTTGCCCTTGGCGCCGCTGTTTTACCGGTTACCCGAGGAGCGTATTCTGCTGGAAGTGGAACGCTCAAGGCAGTCCTCGTCGGCTGTGGACGACGTGGAATGGGCGCAGCTCGTGATTTTCTGAAAAATGAAAATACAAAAATTATAGCACTTGCCGATATGTTCGAAGAGAGTGCCTATAGCGCCGCTGAAATATTTAAAGTTCCTCATGACCATTGTTTCTGGGGATTCGACGCCTATCGTAAAGTACTGGAAACCGATTGTGAATATGTTATACTGGCAGCCCCTCCCGCTTTTCGACCTATTCACTACAAGGCAACGGTCGAGGCTGGTAAACATGTCTTTATGGAAAAACCGCTTTGCGTCGACGCTCCCGGCTTTCGAATGCTTAATGAAGCCAATCGAATCGCCGACACTAAAAAACTCAAGGTGGGTGTCGGTATGCAACGTCACCATCAAGACAGTTATCTTAAAGGAATACAACAAATTGCCAATGGTAAATATGGTGATATATTGGCAACCCGTGTCTATTGGAACGCCGGTTATGTCTGGAATCGACCTCGACAGCCTGAATGGTCCGAAATGGAATTTCAGATGAAAAACTGGTACTACTTCACCTGGATTTGTGGCGACCATATCGTTGAACAACATGTTCATAACCTCGATGTCGCCAACTGGGTCATGACTGCTACGACTCCTGGATGCGATATGGGTGAACATTACGCCCATCCGGTCAGTGCCAATGCCATGGGAGGTCGTGAAGTCCGTAAAGGAACTCCTAATTTCGGTACTATTTTTGATCATCATTATAGTGAATTTACCTATGCAGACGGTCGAAAAACATTTAGTCAATGCCGTCAACAGCAGAATACCTGGGGCGAAGTTTCCGAATGGGTTATCGGTAGTAAAGGAACCGGAACCGTTCAAGTCCTGCGAAAGGAGGATCTGTATAAAAAAGAAAACGTCGATTTGAGTGAAGTATGGCAGTTGGAACAGTCCGGGGTCAGTGGCCCCTATCAGTTGGAACATACCGATCTCATTAATGCAATCAAGAATGGAACTCCCTACAACGAAGGATGGCGTGGCGCTATCAGTTCCATGACCGGCGTACTCGGACGATACGCCAGTTATAGCGGAAAAATCATAACCTGGGATGAAGCAGTCGCCAATGGCCCGGCACTCATGATCTACAAAGACCATGATCTCCTAACCATGAAAAGCGAAACGCCTGTCAAATTACTCCCTTCCGGTGAATATCCCATTGCCGTTCCCGGACAGTGGAAACCCTGGTAAAATACAAAAATCTGTCCGCAGTTTAACGGCTTGTTACCAAACTGTAAAGTTATTTTACAAGACTGTATTCATCTTCGTCTTTTTTACCAGTTCCTTCCGTTGGATCGGCTACTTTTTCGACTCAATCCTGGTCCGGATGCTCATTTGGGCCGGATGGGTTTTTATCCACTACAGGGGGCTTCGCATCTGTTGATCCCTCGACTGTTGATCCCTCGACTGTTGATCCCTCGACTGTTGATCCCTCGGAATCATCTTTTTTCTTTTCCGCCGAATTGTCGAACAGTGCCCGGATTTGCGCATCGATTTCTTCGCGTTCCTCGTCGGTCAAATCCGGCAGGTCTTCACTAATCGCCTGCTGTTGCGGTTGTTTAGTTTGACGACAACTTTCGTATGCTCGTTCCGGAGTCCAATTCTCAAACAGAATTTTCATTAAACCGGATCGATGACGTTCCATTGTCATTAAGGCTGTTTTTAACATACGTCCTACCATTGAGGTAGAAAGACGACCTTCTTCAATATCAACGGATATACGGAATCGATAGGTTCCATCATTGAAATCCATCTCAAAACAACCCAAAATCAGATTGTAATTGATTCTGGTCATATATTCAGAAGCCAAATAACGTTTTGCTTCAGGAATAATCTGACTGTCGTTAATGGTGATAATCAATTGCTCTGTATCATCTTGGGCAATGATATTAACCCAGTAGGCAGCCTCGTCTCCCGTCAGCATTAAACAAATGCGATCCCCATGGTTACGACTGAAGTATATCAGTTCCGCATCCTTCAGCATTCTTTTTACATATTTTTTTACTTGACTCATAATAATCTCCATTAGTGTTCGATATGATTCCAATATCTCTTTTTATTTATAATAACTATTTACAGGTATTCATCATTTAAAATATTACCCTGTCTTGATACCTATAGACAATAAATCTGTTTATCCCGAAAATTCTGTTTATCACGACAAAAATAAAATTTATCTACTATTAATAAATATAACTTCATAAATTCCATCATATGAATTTCAGTTACCTTTTTTTACCTGTTTTCTTTAAATTATTGACGGTCCTAAACAACCGGGAAACTTTATGTCGGTGATCTCCATCACCTTCCTATTATATTATAGCAGACATTTTAATAATAATGTGAATACATATTTATTCTTTCCTATTTATAACAAAAAACAATAACAATGTAAAGTACTTAAACCATTATAAAGCAAGAAGATTTTTTAGGTGATAAAATTAGCCTTTTTTCTGAAAAATCTTTAAGTTTTTGAAATTATGTCATTTGTCATAAAAAAAACCGTACAAATATACTGTTGAAGGAAAACACAAAAAGTTATCCATCGAACCAAGATGGTTATATTAAAAACAAAAAATTGGAAAAGGTGATGATTATGAAAAAAACAATATTAATTACCGCAATGTTTTTCATCTTGTGTGCAACTAATTTGTATGCACAAGGTCCTCAAAGAGGAATACAGTATCCAAGTCGCCCGAATCAGGTTCGTCAAGAATCTAATAGTCACTTCCACAGACCAACTGTACCACAACAGGAACGAACAACATTTGTTCCAGGTCCAGGTTCAAGTCAACGACAATATTCCGCTGTTCAACCACAATATATACCACGACCAATAGGGGGTTCAATGCCACCTGATCAACCACGTCCCGTATATCGAGGCCAACAATATGGTCCGGGTCCCAAACCTGTGCCGACTCCCGTTCCCATACACCATCCTCCGGTTCCCATACACCATCCTCCCGTTGTCGTTCCCGCCCCCATGCCACAGACTCCCATTTATGTCGAGCGGCGTACCAACATATTCGACGTCCTGATTCGTCTGTTTGACTAAATTCGGGTAAAGAAAAGTCCCAAAAAGAACCTTAATTCGTGCGCCTTCCAAACTACATTATTCAAAAAACAACCATACTGAAAATCCACGATAATTTTTCGCTCGAAAATACAAAACTCGCGGAGTGGTTTTTGGAAAAAACTCGTTATCCAAATTTGTTTTGGCATTATTTGGAAAACACTTTAATTCTACCGTATCGTCAAATTCCTGTCGTATCGTCAAATTCATTGTATCGTCTTTAACATTCCACCCAAAAAACCACTTCCCCTCAAAAAATCAATAATAAATTCCAAAAAAATTTGTTCCTGCTTGTTTTTCCAACAGAATCGTATATACTTTATCGGTATGAAGGTGGAAATTCGTTTGAATTGGAATATATCCCGATCAATCGTATAATCTCTATGACATTATACCGGATAATGAAACCTTCATGTTGTAGTTATTTTGATATCAAAAGGTGGCCCCAAAAGGGAACACACTATTTTGCCTGTTTGTTCGACTTCACAACATCGGAAAAACACTGTTAAAATACTCCTGTTCCCTTTTATCCTTTATAATCCCAGATAAAACAGGAGATAGAATAATGAATTGTAAATTGTTGGGTATAACGTTATCATTTTTATTGATAATGAGTGGTTCAACCACGATTTTAACGGCACAAGAGAAAACCGAAGCCCCAAAAGCCACTCCACCGGTTCCTGTGGCAAAATCATTTTTAGAGCAGGAACAAGCATTTTTAGCCCCCATGTCCGAATTTCTCAAGAATATTAAACCACGTACATTTGCCAAACGTCTACCACGCTTCTTTAATGATGTCGATATCACAAAAAACCAAAAGGCAGAAATATATCGAATACAAAAGGAATACAATGACGTTACTGCTATTTTGCTCGCTCGTATAAATCAGTTAAATAACGAATGTAATCAAAAAATGACGTCCGTATTAACTGAAGAACAGAAAAAGACATACCAAAAATTAGTTGATGAAGATAAAGCAAAAAAAGATAAAACAAAAGCAGAAAAAGATAAAGCAAAAGCAGAAAAAGATAAAGCAAAACAGACGAAAGATAAACCGGCAGAACAGGCAACTAAATAACGGTAGTATTTCGTTCCAACAGGTGTAAATCCAAGACGGAAATTCCCGATCTTCAGGAAGTGCTGGCGTATCGTCTGTAACTCCCTAAAAGTAACTATATTGAAAAACCATGGCAATATTATTTGTGTAATATAATCAATACAGTGATACAATTCGTTATGAATATAACAATATCCGTAATAACTCAAATATTAAACGCATTTACGGCTATGTCTCTGTGAAAACAATTGGTATCTGTCTGTATTCATCTGTGGTTAAAAATATCTGGTATAAAACTTTAAGACAGGTTAATTGTCACCTGTCTCGGGAACACCTCCAGCCAGACGGCTTTTCCTGAAAAAATTTTGATACACAACAAATACTTGAGACACAACCAATAAAAGAAAGAAAAAACTTCAGTGGCTGATTATTTTACTCAATTAATAAAAATATCTCAAAAACTAGAACAATTCCTGCAAAACAAGTATAAGGCAGAAGGTCGTGGTTTACATGAAAAACTATCTTCCATCCAGGACAAAATACCTTCCTCGATACAAAAGAAAATTCGTTTTATAGCAACGATTCGTAATAAAGCGACCCATGAAGACGTTAATATCGCTCGTGAAGCTATTCCAAAAATTCGTATTGCCTATCGGGAAGTTATGTATACACTTGATCCCTCTTTTCGATATCGTGAAATTGTACGTAAAATATTAATTGTTCTCGCGGTTGGAGCTGTGATAGCACTCGGTTTTTTAGTGAAAAGCTATTTTTGAACTCCATTATCTCGTTTTGCCTGACCCTGTTAAAATATTTAGTAACCGTTCACGGATATAAAGTGAAACCACGGATAGTTTTTTGGCAAACAAACTTTTTTAGGATAAAATTATTTATTATCATAGATAAAAATGTTTCGTTTGTTATGGTAAAATATTGTATTTTACGACAGACTATCTCTGTTTATCCGTGATATCCGTGGTTCCAAAATCGTTCGTGAATGATTAACATATTTAAAAAACTGATTACTTTTTTCATGTGGAGATATCAGGGAAGGTGTGGTTGATACAGGTAGGAAACTGTTGGTCCTGTAAAAAATTCCAGACAGCTACTGAATATCCCGTAGAAACAGTACATCTTTTGTAATTTATATATTTTAAGACAATTTAGCGAATTTAAATAAAATAATTAGGAATATTTCCCTTGTAAAGCTTCTGTTTTTTCACAATTAAAGTTGAACAAAAGTACTTTTTAGCAACCATTTCGGTCTAATATCAAACATCCATAATTAATATTTACAGAAACATTTTCGAGATTCCGAATATTGAAAAAGATAAAATATACAGAGGAGAAAATACAATTTCTCGTTTTGTACTAACGTTTTGTACTAAATATACTGGTACTAAAAATTATGGAATAAACTTCGTCATTACTTGATAGATTATTACGGTAATCGATAAATGGAGTATGAAGCATGGACGCTAAAAAAAGAATGGTAAAATGTTGTTATTCTGAAAAAGGAAAACAGGAAACTGTACTTCATATTCCCTTTTCCAGGAAAAGAAATACACGTCATACCTATACAGGTTTTTCAAGTGCATTACTGGCTGCATTGGGAATTATGGGAGTGGTTGCCGGCAGTTTATATGCCCAGGAGGGAAAATATCCCGATGCGTCAGGAAATGTAATACTAACGGGAACAAATGATTTATTTACTCCAACAACGGTTATAACAGGTACCAGTTTCCCGATCTTAAATTTTTCAGGACATTACGATTTTTTAAATGAAGGGACGATTGGGACAAATGGTTCCGGTGTGAATCAAATAAATGCTGCTGAAATCGGTGATTTTACTAATAATGGTACGATAAATTACGTTAATGGCATGTCCGCAAGTTCCATGATCAATACTTCCGCTGGAACGATTTTCAATAGTGCAGTCACTCAAACCGGACAGTTGATTATTTCTGGAAATTTGATTAATAATGGAACCATTGATACAGGAAGTGATCTTCGTGCTTCGGATATCAGTAATACCAAAGATATAAAAAATTACTCGACAATCAGTGTTACCAATGATTATACACAACAAAATGGTACCCTGCAAAATATAGATACATTGAGCGTTGGCAATACGATTACCAATAGCGGAAATATGGACAATCTAATAACGGTTACCGCTAAAAGAATCAATAATAGTGGAACAATTTCCAATATTGACGGAACACCAAATCTGGTCGGTACAATTACCGTTACGGAATCGTTGGCAAATAGCGGAATCATTTCCAATATCGATCAAATTACGGCAAATAATTCCTTTACCAATCAAAATACAATTAGTAACGTTAACACGATCATTAGTAACAATTTCAATAATACCGGTAGAATTAACGACGTTGCCAAAATTAACGGACGTTTTGTTAATAATGGTGAAATAACCCTGACCGATTTGAGTCAAATGAAAATCCAAAATTTGACAACAGGAACAGCGAGTACCCTTCAAACTCGTCTTTCCGCACTTAATGGTAATCCTTCGGTTCCGGGAGTTGACAATGATTTTTACTCCATTAACGGACCTGCAATCATCAATGGCGGCGAAGTTATTGTTAAATTGAAAGACAATATCGAAGATTATAAAGCAGGAGATCGCTATACCTTCCTTAAATCCGACAATAATTTGGAAGTCGGAGAATCTATGGTCATTTCCGACAAAAGTGATCCCCTGTTAAATCGATATAAATATATGCTCTCCAATGACGATTATAACTATTACCTTTCAATCGTTCGAGCTTTCCGTTATGGTGAAGGGGCACCAAGCTATAATCAATATAAATTTGGAACCTATATTGACCGTATTGCTGACAATTACGTGCCAAACAGTGACTGGGATATGGTCCTCCTGAAACTGGATCAATTGAGTACCGGCAAGGAAATTTCTCCGGCAGGTCGATACGCACTGAGCCAAATGGATGGAGCCATTTATGGTTCCATGTCAACTATTGCCATCCAGAATCATACAATCGTAAATAATGTATTGGCAAATTATTTGCGGCCTCGGGAGTCTTCCTATAGTGATTGCAATCAATGTTGTGGTCAGAATTTTGGTGCGCCGGGCCAGCAGGTTAATTTCTGGGGATCCTATTATGGTATTGATGGTAGTGTCGATCCCGATGGGAACGCGTTTGGTGGTAAATACGCAGTCGATGGGGTTATGGTCGGCGGTGATTTCTCCTTGTCGTCCCTATTTCGATTTGGCGGTTTCTTTACCTATGGCGATAGCCAATATCAGGTCGATGGTCTTCGCGAACAGGCAAATGCCGATAATTATAAAGCGGGTCTCTATTTCGTTCGAACAACAAATAATGGCTATCTTCTCGGTAACTTCAATTATGGTTGGGATACCTATTCGGTGGAGCGCGATATAACTTTCCTGGATCGAAACAACACGGCGGAAGTAAATGGAACAGAATGGGCGTTTCGAGTGGAAAAAGGATTCAATTTTTCATTGGGAAAAGCCCTGTTCCAGCCGTTCGGTGCGTTCCAGTATCTCTATCTTAAAACCGAAGAATTTTCCGAAAACGGAATGGGTGTTACTGCTCTTAACGTCGATGAATCCGAGTACGATTCCTATCGTAGTGAAATTGGAGCCCGAATTGTTCGTGGTTTTACCGGTCAACGATGTCAGTCCGGTAATCTCTTTTTTCAGGCATCCTGGCTACATGAATATGGTGATACCTGTGGTTCCGTTACCAGTAGCTTTACAAATCCCAATCAGCAAAACTACAATGGAAACTATAAATACAATGTTCGTGGGGTCGATTTAGGAAGAGATTGGTGCAATCTTGGTGTCGGTGGGGATTATACACAGAATAATTTCAGTGTCTACGGAGGTTATGACTTTATGATCAGTGATACCCAAAATCTTCACACAGGTAACGTTGGTTTAGCCTATAAATTCTAATAGAGACAAATGCTGACACCATTAACAATCACAATCGGAATTATTGCGGCCCTTCTTTTGGGAATAGCCAAAACAGGTGTTCCAGGAGTGGGAATGTTCGGTTCGCTCCTGATGATTTCCACTTTTCGTGGTCATGAAATGTTCGCCTCGGGAGCCGTTGTGCCACTCTTGATACTGGGAGATATTGCCGCTGTTTATTATTATCGGAATGACCGACAACCGGGAATGGTCCGACGGCTTTATCCTCCTATGGCCGTTGGATTAATTCTCGGAATGGTTATCATGTGTATTATGGATAACGCTCAATTTAAATTGGGCGTTGGTATTTTAGCGACTTCTATTCTGTTCTTCGATTTTCTACGAAAACGAATTGGATGGAATACCGTTGTAAAAACCGCCTTTTTTAGAAATTTCTGTGGTATACTGACAGGTGTAACCACAATGTTGGGAAATGCAGCCGGGGTTATTTCCGCCGTGTATTTTGCGTCCCAAAATCTGGATAAAAAACATTTTATGGGAACAAACGCCGTTTTTTTCTTTCTTGTTAATACGAGTAAAATACCATTACTTTTATTGGCTACAAATATCAAAACAATTTGGGGGTTTGATCCTTCTGATGCTCAAATTATTACCGTTACAACGTTTTATTTAACTTTGATTTTTACACCTGGTTTAATTTTGGGGGCTCTCGTGGGACGAAAACTCTACTTCATGATTCCAGAAAAAGTGTTTGTCCCCTTGATTCTTGTCCTCAATTTAATAACCGCGTTACATATTCTCATTTCTGCTCTATGCTAATAGACATTTTTTGTGAAATTGTTGCCTATTTTGTCTATCTTTTCTGAAATATTCTTTTTTTGACTATTATTTTAAAAAAAATACAATATAATAGATTAGAGAGTATGCGTTGATTAATCCTGTTAATAAAAAGGAACCATTATGGCCAAAACACAATCCGTTAATAATTCAAACAACAGTATTGTTGATACTGCCTGTAAAAAAGGCACTCCCTCTTCTGAATTCTCGACCTTTCTGTCGGATCTTGATTTTTATCTATTGAGTGAAGGGAAACATTGGGAAAGTTATGACAAGCTGGGGGCCCATTATCGTGAAGTCAATGGAGTGAAAGGCGTCAATTTTATTGTCTGGGCTCCCAATGCCTCCCAAGTTAGTGTTGTGGGTGATTTTAATAATTGGGACGGTCAAGCGCATCCCATGTATCGACATAACCCATCCGGTTTTTGGGAAATCTTTATCCCATATATTGAGGAAGGAACTATTTATAAATACAAGGTAGCATGTGGTCTTTGGACGACCTTGCGTGCCGATCCGGTGGGCTTTTATGCGGAAGTCCTGCCGGGAACTGCTTCAAAGGTTCATTTCTGGAATCATTATGAATGGCAGGATAATGAATGGATGGAAAACCGACGTAATAATGATACTGCCTGGCTGAATCAACCGGTTTCCATCTATGAAGTCCACGCCGGAAGCTGGCGTCGTTCTGGCGATGATCCTTCCCGATATCTGAATTGGAGAGAACTGGCGGATCAATTGATTCCCTATATTAAAGAGATGGGATATACCCACCTCGAATTTCTTCCGATTGCGGAGCATCCACTGGCCGCTAGTTGGGGATATCAGATTATCGGATACTATTCGGTTACGAGTCGATTTGGTACTCCGGAAGATTTCATGTATCTGATTGATCAATGCCATAAAAATAATATAGGTGTCATTATCGATTGGGTTCCTGCCCATTTTCCGAAGGACGAATATGGACTGCGGCAATTCGACGGAACAGCTTTGTACGAACATGCGGATCCACGTAAAGGAGAACATCGTGATTGGGGAACGCTCATTTTTAATTACGGTCGAAATGAAGTTAGAAATTATCTGATCTCCAATGCTCTTTTCTGGATCGAACGATTTCATATTGACGGACTTCGAGTCGATGCTGTGGCTTCCATGCTCTATCTCGATTACAGTCGTAAAGAAGGGGAATGGGTTCCCAATGAATTTGGAGGAAGGGAGAATCTGGAGGCCATTGCCTTTTTAAAGGAACTCAATAGTGTAGTACACGTCCGTAATGCCGGAGTGATGACGATTGCGGAGGAATCGACAGCCTGGCCTGCTGTTTCGCGCCCTGCATATACGGGAGGTCTTGGGTTTTCCATGAAATGGAATATGGGCTGGATGAACGATACCCTCAGTTTCTTTAAAAAAAATCCAATCTATCGGAAGTATTATCATGACCGAATGACCTTTAGTATCATGTACGCTTTTTCCGAAAATTTTGTTCTTCCTATATCCCATGATGAAATTGTTCATGGAAAAGGAACCATTATATCCAGTGCTCCCGGCGATATATGGCAGAAGTTTGCCAATGCTCGTCTCCTTTATTCCTATATGTGGACTCATCCGGGCAAAAAATTGTTGTTTATGGGTTGTGAATTTGGACAATGGAACGAATGGAATTACAATCAAAGTCTCGACTGGCATCTTCTTGAGTTTAAAGATACCCATGCCGGTTTGAAAAAATGTGTTGCCGACTTGAACCGACTCTATCGTCAAGAAAAAGCTCTTTATGAATTAGACTTCGATGGAAACGGTTTCGAATGGATCGACTGCCAAAATTGGGAGGAAAGTACTTTTGTCTTTATTCGAAAGGCAAAAGATCCTCGTGATTATTTGGTGATTATTGCCAATTTCACGCCGGTACCACGTAAATATCGGATTGGTGTTCCGGAAATTGTGGAATTTGAAGAAATTTTTTGTAGTGATTCCAACTATTATGGAGGAAGTGGTTTGGGAAACGGACGTGTTTCTGCCGATAATTTTGGCACGAATATGCGTCCCGCGTCTGTTGAAGTTATGTTTCCTCCGCTGGGTATCTCCATTCTAAAACCAATACACTTGGATAACAATTCCAATTAAGTAAAGGAGTGTTTTATGTCGGAATTATCGGAATCTGTTGTAATGATGATGAAGGAACTGGAAAAATTGCCCGGAATTGGCCGTAAATCGGCGGAACGAATTACCTGGCATCTACTTAAGGTTCCAAAACAGGAAGCTCTTGATCTCGCTAATTCTATTTTGAATGTACGTGAAAAAGTGCGATATTGTAAAAACTGTTATAATTTATCAGAAAATGATCTCTGTGAAGTATGTCAGGACTCGCGTCGGGATCAAGGACTCCTCTGTATTGTAGAACAACCACGAGATTTGATCGCCCTTGAAGAAACTGGTCACTACAACGGACTTTATCATGTTTTATGGGGCCGTGTTTCTCCATTGGATCATATCGACTCCGATAATCTGACTATTGACGCTCTTGTAAAACGTATTAAAAAGGGACAGTTTCGCGAATTGATTATGGCAACCAATCCAACGATGGAAGGAGATGCAACTGCTTTGGTTATCACCAATGAACTGGACGGATTTCCCATTAAGATTACTCGTTTGGCCCGTGGAATAACAACTGGATCGACATTGGAATTTGCCAACAAGGAAATGCTCTCTGACGCTATCAGTAGTCGTCAGAATTTTAAAACGGATAATGATTCTATCGAATAAATCAATGTCGATATGGTTATTGAAAAATCGCGATTCTGGTAGACTTCAATTATGAATGTATACTTGAGGACGTTATAAATGCGGCATTGACTGGGAGCGCGGACTCTCGTCCGCATACTCCAAAACAGACGTCTCGCCTGTTTTGAAAAATAGACTTTTATAACAACCTTGTGTATAACTTGAAAAACGGATTGTTCTTGTAAATAGCATGGCAACTCTATAAATTTTTGAGGGAACTTTTTGAAAAAAGTTCCCCCCACCTATACTATGGGACAACCATATACCGTGAACAACCACATACTCTGGGACAACCATATATTAGAACATTTTGAAAAATATGTCAACATTGAATTCGAACGAAAAGGAAGAATCAATCCAAAACATATTTTACAAAATACAACTCCCTCTAATTGACACCGTAATCGGTTGCCTCTTTATCTGATATCAACAGGTGATGTCACGTAAATCAAGGTTTCTCTTGGGGCCAAATGGATATCGAGTAAATTGTCATTTGGTTTAAGGGTTGTTATTGTACCAGTTTGTGGATTAAAAACGGACCAATCCGCTTTTTTGACATTTTCAAGTGCCAATTCATTGATTTTTTTACCATTGAAAAGACAATGTCCTGTAAAGCTCATACCCGTTGGATAAACGAATTCCGCGCGTCCCTGATAGGGCGTTTCCGCAGGATTTGACAGAATAAAAATCAAACGATTATCCCGTTCAAAAGATCCAAAGGTCAATTTTTCATCTGGAGGATTTACCTTGAATCGAGGTCCGGAAACTGAATTGATCTGTTGTACAAGCTCCTCCCCCTGAAGAATCGCGTTACCTGTTTTTGCGTATATCTCCTTAAAGTCAGAATAGGGCCATTTCAATTTTTCGACTTGAGTTCCCGCAGGGTATATGATTCCGGAAAAATCGTGGCATTGAGCTTTTGTTCGTCCCGATTGACCTTTGATTTTCTCTTGATTCTGCATTTCCGTTAATGTCTGTCGATCAATAACAATAAAAGGAATATGGGCATGTACAAGAGTCGCCCCCAGGTTTTGAAATGAATTGATCATCTCCTTGAGACGCGGCGATTGCGATTCAAGTGATAATTTTTCCGCCGTTGGCAAATACTCTTCCTGAATAACTTCAATCGGATAATAAAGCAGGACAGACCGTATCGGTTTTGCCTGTCTTAAAATAGCGTTCATTCGACCGACGAAAAGCGAATATTCCCGATGGGTTTTTTCATTCCGGTAGGGGGAATTCGCCATTCCTTTAATTCGATAATACAAGGTGAATTCGGTAACCCCCCAGGAAGCCTGCCAGGCGGCCGCCGCATTCATTTCCGCTAAATTGGACTGTTGTTTTCGACCGTAATTCTGCTCCGAAAAATCACTGACTTCCGTCATAACAAGACGCTGACCAATTAATATCGCTGCCGAACAGGGAAACAACGCCGTTTTCCAACCGCCATAATAATTATTTAACGGATTGGAAGATAAAACATCCATACCGGGAAGGTCGAACTCTTTCAGAACTTCCAATTTATTACCATCCATGGGAACATGATGAAGCAACGATTCTTCATGAAGAGTATGACCCGAGGCAATGGGACCAGGTCCGGCCTTTTGGCAAAATTCACGAATCGGTCGATAGAAATTGGCGCGATCCAAATTCGAGATCAGACTCCAAAAACGGAAACGAACCTGTCGGTCAATATCTGACTGACCGGTAAATAAAGAAGAAAAATGCGGACCAAGTTCTTCTCCATATTCCTCCTTGTATTTTTGTTCGATCTCTTCACTCCAGGGAACTGCCGGTAACATTTTTTTGGTCGGATCAAGAGGATCGCGAGTCGGTACATTCACCCGATTCTCCTCCGGAATCTGTCCCAGATTTACTGCCATTAAAGATGGCTCGTCGGTAAAAAAAGCTTCCACGTAACGATACAACTCATCTCCAAGCTCCCGACGATATCGATCATGGGTTACCGCAAGAAAAGTATCTATCGCCTTGCGATTCAATGGATTGGGATAGCGCCGCGCCTCCGAATAACTGTTACTGGCATGGGTAAATTCATAACTTTTACGTACGGTAAACGGTTTAGCTGCCGTTTTATCCCAAACCAGTTCCAGTGATTCGACTGAAGGATCCTTTTCCAGAACAACACCTCCAGCACTCAAACTGGGATATCCATTTTCATCGTAGATCCAAACACGAAGTCCGGCATCTTTTACATTCCTGACTCCTTGAACAAATCGCTTCCAATTGTCGGCATCTCGAATATAATCTTTTCCACCAACATTAATCACTAATCCGCCTAAACCACATTGATCTCGATAATAGGCCACTTGCTCCGGTTTGGACAAATCCGCACCATGGACAATTTGAAGTGGACGAAGTATATTGGGAGGATTCTGCCAGTCTTGCTGCCACGAAAAAACAGAAGGGGTCTTCTCCACTTCGCGCTCCTCCGATTTTGCTTTTGGTAATATTGTATTTGAATATAAAATCAAGCACAATAAAATTATCGATAATGCTGAATATCGCATAATCCCTCTTTCTGCTAAAATTAACGGTTCAGTGTTTACCAAGGAATACCCCCATATTAATCTCTATTGTAACCCAACAAATAATCATGTCAACAGATATACGTTATAACATTCTATTCGTTTTCCCAATTAAAAAATACGTTTTTGGTATATACTTCATTTGTAATCATTCACGGACGATTTTGGAACCACAGATATTACGGATAAACACAGATAGTCTGTTGTAAAATACAAATTTGTACAATAACAAACGAAACATTTTTATCTGTGATAATAAATGATTTTATCATAAAAAAGTTTGTTTGTCAAAAAACTATCCGTGAAAATCCGTGATATCCGTGGTTTCATATTATATCCGTGAACAGTTATCTTCATTTGTATACGATTAAAAAGAACTCCCTGTAAAGTTCTTCCCCTTGTATAAATACTTGGTTCTTGAAGTAAATCAAGTAATACGGCTTGTTGTGTTCTATACTCAAAATCGTTATAAAAGTCAATTTTTCAAAACAGGCGAAACTCCTGTTTTAGAAAATACGGACGAGACGTCCGCGCCCCCGGGAAATGCCGAATTTAGAACATCGTACAGTATATAACATCGTACAGTATATATTGAAACAAAAGGTTTGGAAAATAATATAGACAAGAATGGAGACCGGATAACATCCGTTCTCCTGAAGATAGAATCCGATCCTTTCATTAACCAAAAATTCAACCTTGGTTATAATTCAGGAAAAGCGTGAATCCGGTTTCACCTTCATTTCCGGATTTGAAATTGGGGGATTGATTAATCATGACAGATTTAAAGGAATTAAATCCAATCTGATTGTCCGCTGGAAAACCACTGATGGATATCATTGGCACAGGTACGACCGGCCCCCATAGCGAGGATAACAGTAGCTGCTCCGGTAACGATATCACCTCCGGCCCAAACGCCGCGAAGACTGGTTCGACCGGTTTCTGATACATTGATATAATTACGTTTATTGAGTTCCAATCCCTTTGTATGATGCGTTAATATCGGATTGGCTTTTGCGCCTGCTGCGATAATAACCAAGTCCGTCTCCATAAATGTTTCCGAATTCGGTATTTCGACGGGCGAACGTCGTCCAGACGCATCTGGAGCCCCCAACTCCATTTTAACAACCTTCATTTTCTCGACTCGATGGGCTTCGTCACCATAAAAACCAACTGGGTTTGTCAGAAAATGAAAAACGACGCCTTCCTGTTCCGCATGATGAACCTCTTCCGTTCGTGCGGGGAGTTCCGTTCGGGAACGTCGATAAATGATCTGAACCGATTCTGCCCCTAACCGAAGTGCGCTTCGGGCCGAATCCATCGCAACGTTACCGCCGCCAATAACCGAAACATGTTTACCGTGAATAATCGGCGTATCATATTCCGGGAATCGATACGCCTTCATTAGATTGGAACGGGTCAAGTATTCGTTGGCCGAATAGATATTGCCCAGATCTTCACCTTCCACCTGTAAAAAACCGGGCAGACCCGCACCAACACCGATATAAACGGCGTCGAACCCTTCTTCGCCTAAAAGTTCTTCAACCATAATCGTTTTACCGACAATAGTATTCAATTCGATATGAACGCCCAGGGTTTCAAGATAATGAACCTCTTTTTCCACAATATCCTTCGGAAGTCGAAATTCCGGAATACCATACATTAAAACTCCACCCGGCTTGTGAAACGCTTCAAAAATCGTAACGTCATAACCTAGTAGAATCAGATCACCGGCAACAGTCATACCACCGGGTCCCGCTCCTACAACTGCTACTTTTTTACCATTCTTCGCAGGCATATCCGGTTTGGAAACCAGATGATTGGTTCGTTCGTAATCCGCCACAAAACGTTCACAACGACCAATGGCAATCGGCTCCGATTTACGGCCTAAAATACATTTTCCTTCACATTGGTTCTCCTGTGGACAGACTCGACCACAGATCGCCGGAAAGGCATTCTTCTCCTTAATTTTTTTCGCTGCAGACCCAAATTTTCCTTCTTTAATCAAATGAAGAAATTCGGGAATAGGGACATTAACCGGACATCCGGTCATACACATCGGCTTTTTACATTGCAAACAGCGTGACGCTTCCTGTACAGCCATTTCCGGGGTATATCCCAATGGTACTTCTTGAAAATTATGTGCCCGAACCTGGGGTTCCTGCTCCGGCATCGGTATTCGAACCGGCTTCGGTAATTGATTTTCTGATGTCATTTCTGTTCCAATCCTTTCTGCTGTTGAATGTATCTTTCTAATGAACATTTTTCAGCGTCACAATAGGTCTTTTGGCGGAAAAGAACGGTATCCCAATCGATAGCCAAGGCATTGAATTCAGGTCCATCAACACAAGTAAACTTCGTTTCGTTACCGATACGAACGCGGCACCCACCACACATTCCAGTTCCATCAATCATAATGGAATTCAAACTTGCGATAATACGAACACCATAGGGACGTACCGTCTGTGTACAAAACTTCATCATAATTGCCGGACCTATCGTATAGACACAGCCAATGGCATCCGGCGCTCCCAGATGATTTTTATTTGCTTCCAAAAGCTCCTTGAGTGGCTCCGTAACCAGTGCTTTACGACCTGCTGTACCATCGTCTGTCGTAATAATCAGTTCATCACACACGGAAGCCATTTTATCCTGCCAGAAAAGAAGTTCCTTTGATCGGGCTCCCTGTATGATAATAACTTTATTCCCCTTTTCTTTTAAAGAGCGCGCAATCGGATAGATAGGGGCCGTTCCTACCCCTCCGGCCACAAGAACAACGGTCCCGTATTTCTCGATGTCACTTGATTTTCCTAATGGACCTATCATGGCATAAAGTGAATCGCCTTCCTTTAATGCCGTCAACTTTTTCGTCGATGTCCCAATAGCCATAATAACCAAGGTTATCGTTCCTTCTGCGACGTTATAATCCGCAATCGTTAAAGGAATACGTTCGCCATTTTCACTAGGCATTACAATAACAAAATGCCCCGCCTGCGCTTTTCGGGCAAGTCGTGGATTTAAAACGACCATCTCAAATATGCGCGGCACCAGCTCCTTTATTTTTAGAATTGGTATCATTTATTCTTCTTTTACAATAAATTTTTTATAATAAAATTCGTTACCATTCACAAACGATTTTGGAACCACGGATATCACGGATAAACACAGATAGTCTGCCGTAAAATACAATTTTTTACAATAACAAACGAAACATTTTTATCTATTATCATAAATAATTTTATCATA
>CAYUAP010000102.1:0-17488 GCA_964442735.1 uncultured Planctomycetaceae bacterium
AGGAGAAATTAAAGGAGAAATTAAAGGAGAAATTAAAGGAGAAATTAAAGGAGAAATTAAAGGAGGAATCAAAGGGATAATATCCATATTAGAAAATCGTTTTCAACAGGTGCCGGAAGAAATTCTGGAAAAAATTAGGGGTCTAACAACTCTTGACGTAATTGAGATACAATTTAAGAAGGCGCTTAATTGTACGGATTTAGATGAATTTTCCAGGGATTTATAGTTCATGGGGAATCGAATGAACCATACTGTATATTTTCTTGAGTAAAGGAAAAAAAGTGATTACTGTATTTGATAAAATTAAAGAGGGGGGCGCGGGTCCCTGTAAACAGGAGATCTCTCTATAAAAAATACAAGAGATAAATACGAGATTATGAAAAGTTATTTCCGTAATTCTGAATAAAGATACTGAATAAAGATACTGAAAACAAATCAGGGGAGGAAATTATTCCACTTCACCGTAATGCAAATGACAATTAAAAATAACCGTCCGGTTGACGAAACCTCTATTTGAGAGCATAATAATGGGGATTTTATTTTTCGAACTTTATTATAAATAGGGTACAGAGTAATCCCTATCAGGTTCGACAAGTATGTTTTTATCAAGATATTGCGATTAAAGGTTATTTAGCAGTCTGTATCGTAAAAGATCTTTATAAAAAACCATCGTATTAGGGGCAAAGAGAGATTTATGAACAACGCGGTAAAGAAATACAGCATAACGGCAATAAAATTTCTTCTGATATTCGGAATATTTGCGGTTTTATTCTGGCGTGCAAGTCAGACAGATTCTTTTGAGATTCTTTTATCTCAAGAGAAGAACTGGTTTTTTCTTTTAATAGGATTTCTTGTCAGTTTTATAGGGACCTTAATAACCTTTATTCGATGGCAGTGGCTTGTTCGTGCCTTGGACGTTCCCATTCGATTTAGAGAAACGATCCGATTATGTTTTGCAGGTTATATATGTAATTATCTTCCAGTTGGCATAATAGGGGGAGATGTTGTGAAGGCCTGGTTACTGGCACGGTACTATCCCCAGTCAAAGGCGAAGGCGGCGGCCAGTGTTCTGATGGATCGTGTTTTAGGACTCTACGTCATGTTTGTTCTTGGTTTTATTATGATATTTCTGACCGGATTTATCAACAACACGAATCAGGACGCTCGAATTGCGAATATAGCTGTTATTTGGTTTTTTATTTTATCGACACTCGGGATGATTTTTCTTTTTTATCCGGAATCGAAGTCCGGACTTCGAAAAAAATTGATAATGGCCATTCCTTTTGTGGGAGGAATATTAGGCAAGCTGGTGGACGCGGTAGAAATCTATCGTCATCGACCATTTGTCATTATTTTCTCTTTGTTAGTCACCTTTCTTGTACATGGGTCGTTTGCCATTTCTTTTTACTTCATAGCGTTAGGTCTTTTTGGTTTTGCGCCTTCACTTTTGGAGCATCAGGTTCTCTACTGCATATCCAACATAGGGACACTAATACCGTTAAGTGCCGGGCCATTGGAGTATTTTTTAGATGTCCTTTATCCACTGTTTGAGATAGACAATCATGTTTCCTATCAAGCCGGATATGGATTAGTCATTGGGTTATCCTCGCGAATTGTTGGTCTTTTAATAGCGAGTGTTGGTGGTCTTTATTTACTTGGTCAATCCGGGATAACGGCATCTCTCAAGGAATTTAACGAAGAACAAATCCATTCTCAAACGAAGGAGCCGTCGAACGATGGAAATACTAACGAGTCCTGAATATATTTTTTTACGACGTGTTTTCCTTTTGAGTGCAATTGCGAGTATTCCTTTTGGCATTATAGGGACCTTTGTTGTTGTACGTCGAATCAGTTATTTGGCGGGAGCCATTTCCCATTGTGCTTTTGGCGGAATTGGATTTGGACTCTGGTTGAGCAAAGTTATCCTGGCCGGTAGTTTTGGAATGGCGTTTCTTATTCCGGATGCAGGGGTCCGGCAAATGTTGTCTCGTTACATAGATCCGGTGATAATGGCGATTTTAGTAGCCGTGGCGGCGTCGTTACTCGTTGGATTTATACGACTCAAAGCGGGCGAGCGTGAAGATACGCTCATTGGCATTCTCTGGTCGTTGGGAATGGCCATTGGTCTTCTTTTTATCGATAAAATACCAGGATATACCACTTCGGTTACCTCCTATTTATTTGGAGACGTCCTTTTAATATCCAAAAGTGACGTTATGATGACAGGTATTTTGGCAACGTGTATTTTTATTCTCTGTCTGTTTTGTTTCAAGCCATTGAAAGCCATCTGTTTTGACGAGGAATATGCGCGTTTACGTAATATCTTTGTTCCTTTTTATTTTCAGTTACTTCTTGCTCTTGTTGCTATTACGGTTGTTTTAATGCTTCGGGTGGTTGGCATGGTCCTGGTAATTGCCCTTTTAACGATTCCGGCGGCAACGGCCGGTCATTTAACAAAAAGATTGTTGCCAATGATGTTGCTGGCAATCCTCTTTTGCTTTTTGGGATCCTGGATTGGTATTTACTTGAGTTATTGGTTCAATTTGCCGACGGGGCCTGTCATTATTGTTACTATTGTTCTGATATATCTTTTAGTTTTGTTATTTTTCCACAAAAGGTAAATTTTACTTAAATTGTGGACAACCCCTTGCCGAAAATTCGTTTCTCGGTATAGTTGTATATATCACGAGGATTTTGGTGATATGTTGTGATGATTTTTATTACAATGATTTTTATTACAATGTAAAGATGTGTTTTATACGAATAAAGGAGTGATAGACCTTTATTGAATCGATACTGTCTTAACCTGATACGGTATCCAGCATAACAATTCAGAGAGGAGAGTTCTATGCGAAAATCGCGTCGCCAATGGTGGAAGGGATGCCTTTTGTTTACTGCTGCGTAAACATGTATGTTAGAAAAACGTTCCCCTCTCGATTCTTGAGTGTCGGAACGTCTATTTTCTGTTATTGAACAAGCTTGTTTCCCCGCCTGCTTGTCTGATTATTGATTTAAGTCATTTCAGATTTTTGTTCATTGATTTCAATTGGGGTGTCGGTTTTCTATTATCCATCAAGATAAAGAAGATATAGCATATGGATTTGTCAAGTATTATTTGGGGATGTATTCCTTTTATCATTTATCTTTTGATCTTAATGGGAATTCGAATGTATTTTCATCCTGTTTGGATTATGGGACTTTGGGATAATTATATATTGGCATTTGGGTTAATTGGTTTTATTTTTACCGGATTTGGGCGAGTTATTATTCCAATAAACGTTTTTATGGTTTGGGGAAATTTTGCCTGGGGTCTTTTGGCCATTTTATATTTTTCACTGATATCGTTTTTCACTTCTCGAAGCCGACCTTTTTGGGTTGGGTATAATTGCGGTAAAAACGAATTTTGCGCCTTGTTATCGAGATTAAGTGTATTACAGGGATTTGAATTTCAAGCACATGGTCCTTTATGGGAAATTATGTTTTCAACACAAGAAAAAGAAAAGGAAATTCATCATACTATTTATCTCATTGAGGAAGAAACTCCCCTTTTTCGAAATATTACTATTAAGTTAATAAATCGGAATTATACATTACTTGAGGTCCAAAAAATACAAGCGATTTTTATGAATTAAAGGTTGTATCATTGCAACTAAAAGTCAAAATCGTTTCTGTGTGTTGAATATTTACTTTTTTGATTATTTTTTATTTATTTTCGCTGGTACAATAAAGAGTTGCTGGTATAATAGTATTTTTAGGTGTATCGTAAAAAACCCGACTTTAGAGTTATCTGAAGATTATTATGGAACAGGCAAACTGGTGGGAAAATTCATTCCGTTATTCGTCGCTGTCTGACAAAGGAATGCGAAGATCGAACAATCAAGATTCCTACAAGAATTTGATTGCGGCCACTATTGAGGTGTGGCGTACTCGCGGACATTTGTTTATAGTGGCCGATGGGATGGGAGCGCATGCCGCCGGGGAATATGCCAGTCGAATTGCTGTTGATGTTATTGTCCAATCGTATTATAAAGATACGGATATTCCATGTCACAACGCACTGAAGAATGCTTTTCTTCAGGCGCACAATACTATTAAGAGTCAGGGAGAACGTGACGAGGCGTTTTATAATATGGGAACGACCGCCGTTGCCTTGCTGTTACTTCCGGAAGGTGCTCTTGTTTCGCACGTTGGTGACAGTCGTGCGTATCGTTATCGCCAGGGAAAGATAGAACAGTTGACTTTTGACCACAGTCTTCTATGGGAGTACAATCGATCAACTCGTTATGAAAGTAATAAATTACCTCCCGAACGAATTCCCAAAAACGTCATTACGCGTTCCTTGGGGTCCATGAAAAAATTGGATGTCGATCAGGAGGGGTTTTTTCCTTTAATACCCGGCGATACCTTTCTTTTATGCAGTGATGGTTTATCCGGTCAGGTAACAGATGAAGAAATGGGGCAGATCCTCAATCTTCTTGACCCGGAGGAAGCTACGGAATTTATGATTAATCTCGCCAATTTACGAGGCGGACCTGATAATATTACCGTTACGATTGTAAAGTTTTTAGAAATGCCCGATGTTTCTAAATTAAAACCTCTTCCTGTATTAAAAAAGAAGAGGGTACCATTCTCTTTCGTGTCTCTCCTGTTTCTTGCGGCTACGTTGGTTATTTGTATTGGCAGTATTTTGTTATTTTTTCTTCAGCATTCGCTCAATCCCATTTTTATTACTACGGAAATTGCCTTGTTTTCTTTTTTGACTTTTGGCTTTTTTTGTACGGCGCGTCCTACCCTTTTTCCCGAGGTTTTTCCGGAGGTAACCGGACCTTTAGGAAATGGACCCTATACTTCCAATGCGGCGAATCCGGATACAGACTTCGCGCAAAAGCTGGTTGTATTAAGGGAGCAGATCATTGAAGCCATTACGGCAAAAGGCCTTGGTATAAACTTCAATCAGGTTGAGCGTTGGATTGTTTGTTCCGAGGAATTAAAGGAAAAGAATCAAACGAGTTCCTATCTCCGTATGAACATTAAAATTATCAATTTTTTATTTGGTAAAATGAAGGAGTATAAAAGGAATATGGATACAGCGAAACATGCGCTTCCCACCACAAAAAAAAAGGGTGAAGGTTGATTTTATCTTTAAGAGTATTTATAGAATCGAATAGAATTGAAGTACAATGCTAGCTAAAAGAATAATACCGTGTTTGGATGTAAACTGTGGTCGAGTCGTTAAAGGAACGAATTTTGTTCATCTGCGAGATGCGGGAGATCCGGTGGAAACGGCACTACGATACGAAGCGGAAGGAGCGGATGAATTAGTCTTTTTAGATATTACGGCAAGTTATGAAGAGCGTAATATTCTTCTGGATGTTGTGCGTCGAACGGCGGAAGTTGTTTTTATGCCGTTGACCGTTGGAGGGGGAATCCGTTCTATCAATGATATTAGAGATCTGTTAAATGCAGGTGCGGACAAAGTTTCCATTAATTCGGCCGCCATACGTAATCCTGATTTAATAAACGAATCCGCCTACCGGTTTGGTAGTCAATGTATTACGATCAATATAGATCCGAAACGAGTGGAACGAAACGATTCCATATTTGAAGAGGTCTTTATAAATGGAGGCCGTGTGGGAACCGGACGACAAGCGGTGGAATGGGCTCGAGAAGTTGAGCAGCGCGGGGCAGGCGAGATTGTTTTAACGAGTATGGATGCCGATGGCACGAAGGATGGTTATGATCTGGAAATAACACGGGCCGTGGCGGAAGCCGTTTCTATTCCTGTCGTTGCGAGTGGAGGTGCCGGCTGTCCGCAACATTTAATCGATGCCATTCTTAAAGGAAAGGCGCAAGCGGTTTTAGCCGCCAGTATCTTCCATTTTGGCGAATATTCCATTGCTCAAGTCAAGCAAATGATGAAGGAAAATGGTATTCCTGTTCGGTTATAAATTTCAAGCAGCCGTTCACGGATATAATGCGAAACCACGGATATAAAGTGAAACCACGGATAACACTGATTTTCACGGATAGTTTTTTGGTAAACAAATTTTTTATGATAAAATTATTTATGATAATAGATAAAAATGTTTCGTTTGTTATTGTAAAATATTATATTTTACGACAGACTATCTGTGTTTATCCGTGCTATCCGTGGTTTCAAAATCATTTGTGAATGATTCCAAATTTTTATGATAAAATTATTTATGATACTAGATAAAAATGTTTCGTTTGTTATTGTAAAATCTTGTATTTTACGGCAGACTATCTGTGTTTGTCCGTGATATCCGTGGTTTCAAAATCGTTTGTGAATGATTCCAAATTTTTATGATAAAATTATTTATGATAATAGATAAAAATGTTTCGTTTGTTATTGTAAAATGTTTGTTATTGTAAAATCTTGTATTTTACGGCAGTCTATCTGTGTTTGTCCGTGATATCCGTGGTTTCAAAATCGTTTGTGAATGATTCCAAATTTTTATGATAAAATTATTTATGATAATAGATAAAAATGTTTCGTTTGTTATTGTAAAATGTTTGTTATTGTAAAATCTTGTATTTTACGGCAGACTATCTGTATTTATCCCTGATATCCGTGGTTTCAAAATCGTTTGTGAATGATTCCAAAATTCTATTCGAAGGTTGTCGGAGTACCACGATATTTTTTAGCTTCTTCCATTAGTTGTGTTATGGATTCATGAATGGGCTCTTGAACAAGTTCCGGTACATTATACGATTTCATTCGCTTCAGATTCTGTCTCGGGTCATATTGCGGAAGTAGAAATGGTTTTGTAGCATTTCCATCCTGAAAATGGGAAAAATAGAGTCTGGTATAGGACCCATCTTCCCGACGCGAACTAAAGACAAACCATCGACCGGAAGAATCCCAGGTATGGTAACTCTCCGATTCACGGCTATTGACCTCTTCCATAATTCGAGACGTTCCTGTTTGAAGGTCCAGAAGATGGAGTTCGCTTTCCGGGTGCCATATGGGGAATGTACCGAATTTCGACATGGCATACATTAAATATCGGCCATCGGGCGATACTCTTGGATGTACGATACTTTTATCGAGTTGACCGGCATCCACCATCATTTCAGGAGGGCCAAATCTTCGGGTCCGGATATCGAAGGAAACACGCATCAGATTGTATTTTATTTCCGTGTAACGACTACTGAACTCGTCTCTTTTAAAGGAGGCCAGGTCTTTTCCGGAATCTTCGTCAACTCCATGATACTCTTGTTCCTGATTCTGTTCCTGTCCCTTTTTTGAAACAAAATGGGCACTGCAAAAATAAAGATATTTTCCATCGGGAGACCATGAAGGAAATGTCTCCATATCATCCGGAGTTTGAAGGATTGACGTTACTTTTTTTTGTACCGGGTCGTAGAGAACAAGATCGGACTGACTATCCATGACCTCTATTTTATTTTTTGAGAGGATATGAAATGATTGAAATGTTTTATTAACCGAAAAAGCAATTAGATTTTCTGTGGGATGCCAGGCGGGATAGGTACAGTTGGAGAGGAGTCCTTCCGGCTTGAGATCGATCTTCTGAACGTGACCATGGTCAACTATAATAGTTCCCGGCCTATTGTTTCGTACATGAAACATATATCGTTTCGTCTGTCTGTCCTGAAAAGAATGGCAATTCATACAGGTACTACCGTCAATCAACATATTATCGGCAAACGTTTTTTCATCAAACGATTCCAGGCAACGCTGATTTAAATTGATTTCCCAGAAAAATTCATAACCGGGCTCTATCAATCGATAGGATAGCCATGGATCAATCGGGTCGGACGATATCGTATTTTTAATTGTCTGAAAACAAAAATATTCTTTTCCGGAAACAGCGTAAATTTCGATTGAGAGTTGATTTCCTTTATTCTCTTCCAGGAGTTTTTTCCATTCATTTTGTGGTATTTGTACTATTCTTCCGTGGCATTTAATCGATTTTCCTGACGTGGAAGATATACGTGTCATAAAATCGGAATATCCATTTTCTTTGATTTCAAAATTGAGGGGTGCCATATTCCATGGAATTGTGATAGCGGAATAATCGGGCCAAATTTTTGGTGGATTTTCGAGGATTGAGACAGATTGAGAAATACCATCTTGAGAAATATCATCCAAATTTGGAAAAGGTTGCTTAATACCAGAGAACACAAGAAAAACAAGAGAACCGATTCCTGCCAAACCGACTCCTGCCATAACAAAAATCAAAATACAAAAAAAGAAATATCCTTTAGAACATTTTATCATGGTAGAATAAACCGGTATTTAGGGAAGTAATGAAAGACCATTACCAAGGAATAATAAAAAAAGATCGTTTATCGGATAAACGATCTTTTTAAAAATAAATCTCCCGAGAACAGGAGACAAAAAATTAACAAGACCTGATAAACAGGTCACCTTTAAAAATACTATTTGGCAGTATTGCAAACAGGTTCGCAAGCCGGGGCAACTGGGGCGCAAGCACCACAAACCGGACCACAAACAGGGGCGCATCCGCGGAAGCAATGTTTCTTGAAACCAATCTTCTTAATAAAGCAAGGCTTCTTGCAGCATTTAACTGGGGCACAAACTGGTGCACAAGGCGCAGCGCAAACAGGTTCGCAAGCCGGTTTTACAGGTTCGCAAGCTGGAGCACAAGGTTCGCAAACTGGAGCACAAGCTTTACGGAAGCAGAAATGTCGTTTGAAACCACAGAACTTGGGAGCACAAGTGGTTGTGCAAACTGGTTCGCAAGCCGGAGCAACTGGAGCGCAAGGTTCGCAGGCCGGGGCAACTGGCGCACAAATACTACGGAAGCATTTGGCGCGATGGAACTTAAAACAACACGGTGCTGGAGCTACGCAAGCCGGAGCACAAGCTGGAGCAACTTCACAAACTGGGGTACACGGCTGTGCACAACCCGCTTGAACATTACCTGCTAAATAAGCCACGACTAAGGCAACTGCCAACGAAAGAACAAGACGAAGCTTCATCTAAATCTCCTTAAAATTTAATTGGGTTTAATACTTTTTCAGGCTTTCAGCCAAAAATCCTTTTTCCTGTACTATTTATAATCGACTTTTAAGATTGATATCTTAACTATCTTTTATATTTTTTCTCTTTTTATTATCTTAACTATCTTTTATATAATTATTATATTGACTACTTTTTTTACTTTTCTTCTATTTAATCTAACTTCTGTCTTTTATCTAAATAAACTAAAACATTTAATTTTTATAGAAAGAAAAATCATTGCAGTTCATCTATAACTAGTATTTTACCTAGAAATCTTATTTTTGCAAGCTACTATTGATTATTTTTATAAAAATTTTCGGGGTAACACAAAGTAAATGGTCCGATTATAATGATTATACTCTATTAATAATCTCTCCTCTCCATACAATACAGAGGATGCCATTATTAACATACCATTTGATCGGCGTTCAGGACGGATTTCTTTTGATTTAACTCCCTTTTTCTCGCAATTTTTCCTTTGTGTGAAACGAAAAATACGATAGTAATGACAGCAATGATTAATAGGTATTTTATAGATTAATAGATTGTATTTATTGTGTAGATTTTAATTGTGTAAAGTTGAGATCGCAATCAAAATCTCCGGAGTACTTCTATTTTCTTGTCTGGCTTTCATTACGGAATTGACAGGGTGTTTTTCTGTGCCTTTTGCGAAACACCTGAACGAAATACTGTTCCGATGTAAAGCCGGAAATTTTGGCGATCATTTGAACGGACATATTTGTCGTTTTGAGTAGATTAATGGCATATTCCAGTCGAACGCGAATAATTTCCTGTTCCGGAGTATAGCCTAATGTTTTTTTAAACCATCGTTCCAGGGTTTTATTGGAGAGTTGTATTTCATTCAAGACATCGGTTACGCGAATTCCTTCAGTGGCGAACCTCCGAATAAATCGAATAGCGCGAACGATATCCGGATTATCGATATTCAAAATTTCTGTTGATTCACGAGTAATAACTCCAACAGGGAGAATATATTTCGGGTAATCGGAGACATCTTCTCCCCGCATTTTTTTATCAAGAAGAGTAGCCGCTTCGTAACCCAAATGACGTGCGTTCGGGTCAATACTGGAAATAGTCGGATTCGATATGCCACATAAATGTGTATCGTTATTAATTCCCAAAATGGCAATGGAGTCCGGAACCGGCAGATTGAGTTCACGGCAGTAGTTCATTAATTGAATGGCCTGATGATCGTTGACCGCCAGAATCGCAATTGGTTTGGGGATCTTGTGCAGCCATTTGAGGAGATGTTTTTCATATTCCACAGACCATAATGGTTCGACTTGATTACACTCGTTCGCCAAGGGGTAATCGAAAAGAAAAGGTTCAATCGAACGCCGTGCACATTCCACCTCAAACGCGTTACGTCGAGAATTGATCCAGTTCGCACCGCCGAATGAAAACAATCCATAATACTCGAAATGCAGATGAACGAAATAGTCCAGGGCCATTTTCATAATATCCGAGTCAGACGTGTTCAAAATAGCTTTGGCTTCGTGTTCATATAATAGTTCAACAAAAGGACATCCGATATTCTTTATTGTCTGATAGGTTTTTTCGTCGGAGACCCGGGAAATTATCCCCTGCCCATTCCAGCTTCGGAGTAATGGCACCTGTTCCGTAATGCCACGCGGCTCAAGACTAAAACTCCATATATTTCGTTCTCGTGCATATTGTGATATTCCCTGAAGAATGTCACGACCATAACTCGTTGATGATTCAATTAAAAGAAGTATCTTTTTTTTTCGCAAACGCATAATTATCTCCTTTAACCGTTTTACCTCCAAAATATAGTAAATTTTACCATATCCTGAATTTTTCATAACCTCTTCATGACGAAATTTCTATATATTTTGTCGAAATTTTAGTCATTGCAATATTTGTTGATCCCGCTAGAATAAAAAACATGGGAGTTTTAGTGTTTTTTCAAAAAAAAATGGAAAAATGAATTTTTGACGCTTTACAGAACGCTTTATACAGGAACGTTTTATATTGAGACGTTTAAATACTTTAGGACGTTATAAATATGGCATTTCCTGGGAGCACGGACGTTTCGTTCGTATCCTCTCAAACAGGCGTCTCGCCTGTTTTGAAAAATAGACTTTTATAACGACCTTGAGTATAGAGGGAGCGTATTTCAGTCGGCAAAAAGTTAGAGTAAACGAGGCCAATTAATAAATTTGGAGTAATGATAGAATGAATGTTCTTTTTGTTGGAGCGCATCCTGACGATATCGAATCCCAGGCAGGTGGGACAGCCGCACTTTATAAAGAGGCTGGGGCAAAAGTATTTTTTTGTATTGCGACAAGCGGTAATATCGGTTCCTCGAACCATACGATGGAAGAGATTCGTGCTATTCGATATCAAGAGGCAAAAGAGTCTGCCGATTATATCGGAGCAGAACTGATTTGGCTTGATTTCGACGATGAATTTCTCTTTAACGATCGCGAAACACGTCTGGCTTTTATCGATGCTTTTAGAATTGCCGATCCCGATGTTGTTTTCTGTCATTGGAAGGACGATTACAATCCGGACCATTCCACTTCCTCCTATATCGTTGATAATTGTGTTCATATGGCTTCCATTCCCTTGATCAAAACAAAAACTGCCCCGACCAGTAAAATACCCTATGTCTATTATATGGATACTCCTGCTGGCGTTGGATTCGATCCGGAACTCTATGTCGATATTACAACGACGTTTGATAAAAAAGTGGAAATGCTCTCCAAGCATGTTAGCCAAAATCAGTGGATGGTCGATATTTTTGGAACCGATATGACGGCGTTCCTGAAGGTTCCAGGATCCTATCGTGGTTTTCAGGCTGGTTGCCGTTACGCCGAAGCATTTCGACCTTCCATTCGCTGGGGCCGTACCTTTACCCAACATTATTTACCCAATTGTCTTAAACCAATTCAAATACATCAATAATCGAAGATCCCACTAATTTTGTTCCTGTTAATAACCTGGAGGTCCCGGGAACAAATGCTTCCAGCCTACAAAATTTATTTGTAATACAATAATCGTATTTGCTCCGTTAAGGAAATATACCTGTATTTCCTTGTTTAAGACGGATCATGGGAGAGTATTCCCCATTCCGCCATTTTCAGTGATCTAAAAATAATAAAAACTAATAGAATATAATATAAAAGGAGAAGAAAATGCCAGGACCAGGAGCGTTTTGGATAGGAAAAGAAGAAAGTCAGGAAGTCAACGAAGTTCTTGATTCGAAATATTGGTTCCGATACGGGAATCCTAAAGATCCTTCGTTTAAACAGAAGGTTTATACACTTGAGCAGGAGTTCTGCTGCGATTTTCAAACGAACCATGCGTTGGCCACAACCTCGGGAACAGCGTCCCTGTTGGTCTCTTTATTGGCGCTTGGAATCAAACCGGGCGATGAAGTCATTGTTCCCGCCTATACGTTTGTCGCGAGTTATACCTCTATAATTTTCGCGGGCGGTGTTCCTGTCTTAACGGAAATAGACGATAGTTTAACGATTGATCCCAATGAAATCGAGAAGAAGATTACCCCACGGACCAAGGCGATTATGCCGGTTCACATGTTGGGGAATCCTTGTAAAATGGACCAGATTTGTGATATTGCCAAAAAACATGGTTTACCGATTATCGAAGACACCTGTCAGGCGTTCGGGGCGAGTTGGAAGGGTAAAAAGCTCGGAACTATCGGGGCTATTGGCGCATTCTCCTTGAATTTTTTTAAGACGATAACTTCTGGAGATGGTGGTCTGGTTGCCACGGATAGTCAGGATCTTTACGAACGTGCCTTTGGTTTCCATGACCAGGGTCATTTACCCAATCGAACCGGAGTAGAAGTCGGTAATCGTTTGATTCTTGGCCTGAACTTCCGTATGAACGAACTGACGGGAGCGGGCGGTCTAGCGCAATTCCGTAAACTTTCATCTATTTTAACACGACTGCGTACCATCAAGAAATCGTTGAAGGAGAAGTTGGCCGAACTGCCCGGAATTAAATTCCGAACGATTAATGACGAATCAGGAGAATGTGGAACGCTTTTAACCGTTCTTTTCAAGAGTCGGGAAGAGGCGAAAAAAGTTGGTGACGAACTTGGTACCGGTCCTATTGCGCGAAGTGGCTGGCACGTCTATTCCAATATGGAACATGTTGGAGCCCATCTTAAATCGGTAGGACAGCCGAGTGGATTCGGTTCCTATCCGAAGACGGACGATCTTCTTCTCCGTGCCATGAATATTAGTGTTGGTGTTGTGGATGGTGGATTGGGAGCAGGATTCGGTATCAATATAAATTCGACGGAAGAAGATATCGAAACGGTTGCCAACAGATTTAAAAAAGCCTATCTTAATCGGGAGAAGTAAACATGACTAAAGCAGTAATTCGAGTTGGATTAATCGGTCATCAATTTATGGGAGTCGCACATTCCAATGCCTATCGGAATGCGGGAATGTGGTATGATCTTCCTGTAAAAATCGAGATGAAAGGCGTCTGTGCGAAGGATACCCCGGAAAATTTGCGTGCCTTCGCGGATCGTTATGGCTGGCAGGACACAGAAACCGACTGGCATAAACTTGTGTCTCGTGATGATATTGATCTAATTAGTGTGGCGGCTCCCGGTTTCCTGCACAAGGAAATAGTTTTGGAAGCGGCCCGAAATGGTAAACATATTCTGTGTGAAAAGCCCCTGGCCAATAATTATCCGGACGCCCTGGAAATGCTTCAAGCGGCGGAATCCAATGGTGTTAAAAACGCCTGTGGTTTTTCCTATCGATTTACTCCGGCAACCGCGCTGGCCCGTCAATTGATTCTGAATGGACGTTTGGGAATTATTCATCATGTACATGCCCGATATGCCCAGGATTGGATGATTGATCCTAAAGCGGCCATGGTCTGGCGTTTGAGAAAAGAACTGGCCGGATCCGGTTCCCTCGGCGATATTTGCTCTCATTCCATCGATATGTCCCGCTTTATGACCGGTGGCGAAATCGTCGAACTGGTTGCGCAAACGAAAACCATTATCAAAAATCGTCCGCTGTCCGCCGATGATCCCAATGGTCCTCAAGGTGAAGTTACCGTCGATGATGTCGCACAGTTCCTGTGTACCTATGATAATGGCGCGACTGGATGTTTCGAAGCAACGAGATTCGCAGGCGGCCGAAAAAATCATAACTGTATCGAAATCAATGGATCCCGGGGGTCCATCTATTGGGATTTCGAAGATCAGAATTATCTTGAATTCTGCGATCTGACTGTTCCGACCGCGGAGCAGGGGTTTGTCCGTATTAACGCAACTTTTGACCAGCATCCCTATCATGGAGGTCCCTGGCCCCAGGGACATGGAATTGGTTACGGCGACACCTTCGTTCTGGAAGTTGCCAATTTCGTTACCGCAATTTCCGAAAATAAAGAATTTTCTCCTTCGTTCAACGATGGAGTTCAGTGCCAAAAAATTTTGGCGGCAGTCGAGCAATCGGTGGCCGAGCGTAAATGGATTACTCTTTAATCTATGAGGATCATAATGAAATCATTTATTCAAATTCAGAATCGTTTTAAGAGATATAATACATTATTTGTCTCTCGAAACACAAAATTGGGGTTCACTCTCGTTGAACTCCTGGTCGTTATTGCCATTATTGGTATATTAATAGCCCTTCTTCTTCCCGCAGTTCAAGCGGCGCGAGAAGCGGCTAGACGTATGCAGTGTACGAACAATTTAAAGCAGATGGGATTGGGACTTCATAATTATCATGACGTCCACAACAGTCTGCCAATCGGATCTCGTGTCGGATATTTTGGAACCTATAAAAGTCTCTCCGGCTCCAACTGGCGTGTTTCCATTCTTCCCTTCACGGAACAGAACTCGATTTACGATCAGATCAAGATCCAGGGAACAGTTTCCGGCAGTACGGCAGGTTACTTTACCAATAACGCTTTTTTGGAAAACCTGGTTATTCCAATGTACGCATGTCCAAGTTGCTATTGGAAGCCCATATTAAAAGATACGTTATATAGCAGTTTCGATCAAAAAAGGGCACAAACGGCCAATTATGCCGCGATTGGAGGCGCGTCACCGGACCCGGCAGGCCGAACAGGAGTCTGCCTCGCACTGACCCATGGTACGATTGCCAATAATGGGGCTTTTACCCATAATACAACGCGTAATATGGCCGCAATAATCGATGGAACGTCCAATACGATTGTTATTGGCGAACAATCGGGAATTGTCGGAGCCGGTCTTCCGCTGTATGCTTGTTACGAGGGAGCCTGGGCTGGATTGAGCCAACCATATACATTTTCAGATTGCGCGGCAAGTGGCGAACCGAACGGCGCCATTTACGGCTCCGGAATGATGACAATTCATTTGGGAATTAACGATAAAAATGTTACGGCAACGGGTAATGAAAAGAGCCGATATCCCTATCAGCACAATACGATTATCAGTTCCGGTCATGCCGGCGGGGCTAATGTCTGTATCGGCGATGGAAGTGTTCGTTATTTGAGTGAAACACTCGACGTTGATGTTTTACGCCAGTTGGCCAGTATGAACGATGGAAAAACAACTACCCTCTAATCTGTCAAACAGGTTGTGAAATATAATATCGTTGATATAATATTGTGAATATAATATCGTTGATATAACGTCGTGAATATAACGTTTCCGATTCGGAATGGTATATTATACAATTAATAAATAATGATAATAATTATGTTGGAGTTATAATGAAATATACAAAACATGGTTTTACCTTGGTAGAACTACTGGTCGTTATAGCGATCATTGGGATTTTGATTGCCCTTCTTCTTCCCGCAGTTCAGGCGGCACGAGAAGCGGCCCGTCGTATGCAGTGTACCAATAATATGAAACAGATTGGTCTTGCCGTTCACAGCTATCATGATGCAAATAATGTACTTCCCTATGGAGCAATGCGTACAGGAGAACTTGCAAACGGCTCTTCTTTAGTACGATTACTTCCCTATGTTGAACAGCAGGCAGTTTATGATCGTCTTGCACAGTATTTTCTCGATAAAAACGCCTGTAAAGCCAAGGGGGCCGATTATTATAAATCCTCGCCCATAGAGCAATGGGGAACGGATATGGCCAAGGATACGGATGGCAAATTAATCGCAAAAATAAAAATGCCCGCGTATATCTGTCCTTCGGATGCACAAGCGAGTCAACTACAGAAATTGGGAACCGGTTTCGAAGAAGTCTATCCCGCTAGTTATGCGTCTTCCGTGGGTCCGACGCGTTGGTCGGGATTGCGACAGGGAGCCTGTCCGTCAACAAGTGCCTGGTATCAGTATACGTCGGTCTATACCGATTTAGCGACACAACCGGCAGGTCCGTTCTGTAATGTTGGAGCACAGCAGATGTCCTTCCAGGAAATTCCTGATGGTCTGTCCAATACGATCTTTTATGGTGAACTTCGGGTCGCCTATACCGGATTCACGATGATCGGTTGGGTTTGGCATGACTGTGATGGATTTACTTTTACATCCATTCCACTTAATCATAAAAGTAGTCGTGCCGTTGAATATGGTAATCAGGGAACACAGGATCAGGCTTGTGACAGTCGCTTCGGCTGGGGAACCTCCTATGGATTTAAATCCTGTCATGCAGGAGGAGTAAACTTCCTGATGGGGGATGGAGCGGTTACCTTTACCTCCGATACCATTAATCCGGAAACACTTCGAAGAATGGGCGACCGCCGTGACCGTGGGACCGATAATATCGCTCCTTGAAAATATTTTATCGTCTAATAGAAATTAAGGATTATCATCATGCAAAAGAAATATTTAGTTCTGTTTTCCATTTTTTCAGTTATGCTTCCATTATGTCTGCTTGGTTGCGGAGGTAAACGAAGTTTTGTTCCAGTTGAGGGAACGGTAACGATGGACGGTGTCGATATTGGTGGAGCGGTCGTTTCCTTTCTTCCTGTAGCCGAAGGTGGATCTCCGGCTGCCGGCGAATGTAGTCCACGTGGATCTTTCACCGTTCAGACCGGAGTTGACGAAGGTTGTGTACCCGGCGAATATCGTATTACCGTTACTAAATACCAGGAGAGTACAGCCAAGTCTAAAGGCGGTGGGAGTTCCTTAACAGCAACAAATGTTGCCGCTGCCAAAAATCTTCTTCCCGCAAAATATGCCAGTCCCGATACCAGCGGATTAACTGCAACTGTCAAGCGGGGAATGGAACCGCTTGTCATAAAACTTGAAAAATAATTATAACTCAAGGAGTCAATAAAATACCTTTTGAAACCACGGATAATCACTGACAGGATAATCACTGACTGATTGTCGGAAAATATAATGTTATGTCATGGTATTTTAAAACGATTACGGTAAAATATTTTATCGTAATAAACATCGTTTGTTAAATAAACTCAAGGTCGTTATAAAAGTCAATTTTTCAAAACAGGCGAGACGCCTGTTTTGGAGGATGCGGACGAGACCTGCCTG
>CAYUAP010000103.1:0-6560 GCA_964442735.1 uncultured Planctomycetaceae bacterium
TATAGTCTGTCGTAAAATACAATATTTTACAATAGCAAACCACACATTTTTATCTATTATATACTTTAGGACGTTATCAAATTTGCATTTCCTGGGAGCGCGGACGCCATGCCTGACGGCAGGCAGGTCTCGTCCGCATCCTTAAAACAGGCGTCTCGCCTGTTTTGGAAAACGGATTTTATAACGGCCCAGATATAGTCTGTCGTAAAATACAATATTTTACAATAGCAAACCACACATTTTTATCTATTATATACTTTAGGACGTTATCAAATTTGCATTTCCTGGGAGCGCGGACGCCATGCCTGACGGCAGGCAGGTCTCGTCCGCATCCTTAAAACAGGCGTCTCGCCTGTTTTGGAAAACGGATTTTATAACGGCCCAGATATAGTCTGTCGTAAAATACAATATTTTACAATAGCAAACCAAACATTTTTATCTATTATATACTTTAGGACGTTATCAAGGTATTTTCTGGGAGCGCGAACGAGACGTTCCTTCCTGTCCTGTCTGTCAAAATATTCGTTGGAGCCGTTGTTTCATTTTCAAGTATTACCATTTTCAAGTATTACTTTTTTCAATGTTATTTCCAATTTTTTCCACGGCGTAGGCGGCGGGCGAAACGATTTTACGTCGTTCTTCGGGCCAGTCTTCCATTTCTTTAATGGTTTCGTAGAGGGTAATACAGGCGGTTCGATAATCGACGTTGGCGAGTTCGGAGATTAAACGGACACTACGATCGATCAGTTTTTTATTGGACGCTTCGACATGGGCCATCCAGTTACTGTTAAGACGTCCGATTTTTCCCATGGAAGCAGTCGAAACATTATTCAGAACAAGTTTCACGGCCAGATGACCGAACAGGTCCAGCGGAGTACGCGGCAGATCCACCTTAATATAAAACAGGTCGTCTGTTGTCGTGGAAATTTCGGGCGATTGAGGTCCGATAACCATAATTTTACGTACAGCGAAATCACAACTCTGACGGAGAAATTCCTTGTTCCAGATATTATCGGAATCCAGATTTTTTATTTCGTTACCAATAGCAATAGAGACAGCGGCGTTCGGCAGTACGTTGGTACGGGAAGGATCCGGTTCATTTCCGATTTGGAAGGTATAGAGGAGTTCGCGGCCTATTTGAGGAGGATCGTCAATAATTTTTTCAGTGGCCTTCATGGCGCGATAGTCCTCTGCCAACCAATTCAAGCAACGGGGTTCATGCTCTAATACATGAATCCATGTATCTTTGGACGGACGCATTGGATCCTTGACATAGGCCCAGGGATCAGGGGCGGCTTTATCATGAACACTATGGAACGGCGGAGTTTTAAACGTGGGGGCACGTTCGGTCGTATCGGTAAAGATATCAAGGAGATAGCCATCGGAGAAATAGGTTATTTTACCACGATTCGCATATATTTCCGCCTCGAAATCCGTGTATTCGGCCATTGTTTCGACATTCTCTTCCGTGCGAAGCTGGGCGAGAAGTACGTCGAACTGATCCGCGATTTTTTGAGGTGAATAGGAATCGAGTCCCAATTTCTGTAATAGGGAGGAATCGGTATCATTTTTGATGATATCGGCAAGAGCAAACTCGAATGCTGTTCCGGCAATAATCAATTCGATTGTCGTAGCCTGCATACGAGTAGAACCGGCGACAGACATGGGACCTGTCGTTAAATTGACAACATTGACTCGTTCATCCTGAATAACCACTCTTGAACGTTCGACATGTTCCGACATGAGATCGGAAGGATTATTAAAGAGAAAACTGACTCGTGCTCCAACGTCAAGTCCGGCATGAATTGTCCCGATAACCGAGGATGTTTCGCCTCCTTCGCTAATGGCCACAATCAAATCGTCCGCAGTTACTCCCGCATCTTTCATCTGTCGATATCCGAAGGAAATAAAGTCTTCGAAGGATTCGACCGATCGAATCAGTGCGTAATCGCCCCCGGTCATAACGGCGTTGGTCTGATCCTGTAATTGTTTCGCAAGATCGGCTATTTCCGGATACTGTTCCGCTTTTTCACGCCAGAAACGCCGATTCGCCGAATCCAAAAGGATTGAGAGACGTCCGGTCGCTCCACAACCGGTAAAATGAATTCGACCTCCATGACACAACGTGAACTTCATATCGTCTACCAGTTTTTTGAACTCGTTCGACTTTAGGGTTTGCGCAATAACCGGAGGTAGATCGTCATCGACACTCAATAACATACGAATACCATCCCTGGTATTTCTACTCAAGGTTTGTGACAGTCCTCGTGTGCGAGGATGGGACTGTTCCGTAACAAGAAATCCAAGATGAAATTGCGTTTCATTCTGAATAAAATGTTCCGCATCTTGAATGGGCGTTCGTTTTTCCATGAAATAATATCCTTCCCTATAATTTTCTTTTGTTGTTGATAATATTTTCTATTGATAATATTTTCCCTGCTGTTCACAGGGTGGTGTGATAAAATCTGTTGTTTTGACAGACCGGACTGGAACGCTAACGTTTCGTCCGCAACTCCGCAAAACAGGGGTACCGTCTGTTTTGAAAAGAAGGAATTTAAAACGGCCTTGAGTTTGGCATCATCATAATATATACATCATAATATATACTTTATATATGCTTTATAATGCATATTTTATATATACATTATAATACATACATATTTTATACATACATATTTTATACATACATACTTTATACATACATACTTTACATATACATATTTTACATATACTTTAGGACGTTATAAAAACGGCATTTTCTGGGAGCGCGGACATCTCGTCCGCATCCTCAAAACAGGCGTTCCGCCTGTTTTGGAAAACGGAACTTTATAACGGCCCAGAGTATATAATATCAAAATATAATATTGTATGGTAAAATGCAATCCCTGAAAACAGAGTTATCAGAAGGCAACAAATTCTTCTTTTTACAGATTGAGGGGGGATACTGGCGGGCTGTCAGTATTCTCCGGGAGAATTTCGATATCACACGAATTGTTTTAAATGTTCCAAACTTCGTCGTGCCTGCTCAATCGATCCGCACTCGACGGAGAAGACAAGATCATGCGGACAGGTTTTTCCTATTTCCACCATTCGTTTCCAGTCGATAATACCATCACCGCAAGCGCAACCGACAGGCGTTCCGGTAACTTTACCGCGTTCTTCATTGGAATGTTGAACAGAAATATCTTTAGCGTGGAGATGGACCGATCGACTGACAACCTGTTCGAACCAGAGATAGGGATCCTGTCCAGCCAGATAGGCATTACCGGTATCAAGATTAAATCCGATACAAGGGGATTTTACGAGACCATACAATTTTTCGAGTCCGGCGGGGGTTTTTGAATATTGTGCGTGACATTCCAGTCCGATTTTAACACCACGTTCCTCGGCGATAAAGGCGGCTTCCTGAAGAGTGTATTTAATCAGGACCCAGTCTTCTTCCTCCGTGGTCCAGGGGGCCTTGATTCCTTCGTCTGTATTAACGACAGGAGCGCCACATTCGGCCGCAAAACGAATTGCCAGTTTGAGATATTCGCCATGACGATCTGGACAGCCCAAGGGACCATGGGCCTGTAGTCCCGAAATTTTAAGACCGCGATCTTCACAGAGACGTCGCATCTTCATGGGGTCATCGAAGAGTGACCAAGTATGATAATAGCCTGCTTCGCTCATCAGCTCGCGCCCGAAGTGGACCATTGGCTCCACATATTCATAACCCATTTCCGCCGCTTGATCCAATCCCCAAATAAAAGGTTTGTCATGATGACGCGTTGCTTCCAGATTCATTCCGATTTTAATGTTTCCCATGATTTCTCCCGTCAATTTGTATTTATAACATAAAATTTTTAAAGAAGGCTCTAAAATATATTTTTAGAACGAATCTTTACTGTTATTCGTTAAAAAACGTCTGCTGTTCACAGGGTGGTGTGATAAAATCTGTTGTTTTGTACAGACAGGGCCGGAACATGGACGTTTCGTCCACGTCTCCGCAAAAACAGGCGTCTCGCCTGTTTCGCCTATTCCGGAAAACGTAAAGTTTTAACCATCTTTTTCATAAAACAAACCTTTTTTGGCCTTGTTTGTGTTGATATCTTTCCTGTTTTTACAACCAGCCTGTGAACGGCAGAAAAAACGATTCTCCTCCTATTAAAACAAATTTAATATTCTTTTGCAAGTACAATATGAAAATTTTTATGAAAAAATAAAACGTTTTTAACGTAACGTTAAAAATGTAACGTTAAAAATGACCTGTCAATGAAGATATTACATCTGTATTCCAGTATTATATCCCTATTAATCCCTATTCCAATATTACGGCATTCCAATATTACAGCATTACAGCCGTATTTTTGGTCTTGACCAGTTTTTATAAATTAGGTATACTAAAGGAAAAGGGATTTTGTACGTTCTTTTGTCTTTACAGGAAGCCGTTATTGAGAATACCAGAATAGAGGAGTCGATAGATCATGTATTACCCATGGTGGTATGTTCCGTGCCTGACCAGTCCAATGGTAATAGCGATTATTGCCATACTTCACGTCCTTGTTTCCCATTATGCGGTAGGGGGTGGTATTCTTTTAGCGCGAGAAAATACATATGCCCATCATCATAAAAATGGAGAATATCGAAACTACTGGAAGAAACACGCCCGATTTTTTGTTTTATTGACGTTGGTCTATGGAGCGATCACGGGGGTGGGAATCTGGTGGACGATTGGTTTGGCGTCTCCCCTGGCAACGGAAGTATTGATTCGGACCTTTGTTTTTGGGTGGGCCATAGAATGGGTTTTTTTTATTGTTGAAATTGTAGCAGCATTTGGTTTTTACTATTTTTGGGATGTTCTAGCGCCGGGCAAGCATAGTCAAATGGGTTGGATTTACGCGATTTCCGCATGGATATCACTTGTTTTAATAACGGGAATAACATCCTTTATGCTCAATAGCCGGAGTCTGATTGGGACCGCGAATGGGGATCCCCTTGTTTCGTTCTGGTCCGCGTTTTTGAACGTTCAATTTATTCCCCAGGTTTTTGCCCGAACGGGAGGAGCTATTGTTCTGGCCGCACTTTATGTCTATTTACACTCGACCCTAACGGAGAAAAACAACGAGGTTCGTGAATTGGTCGTTCGTCGAATGCGTTTTCCCGCTATTATAGGTCTGTGTTTAATGATCCTGGCCATGCCATTGTGGTTCTGTTTTCTACCGCATTCCTCCTTAATGATGTTACAGCGTGCCGCTGCATTGAATTTGATTCTTCTGCTCCTGGCCGGAATTTTCGCCGCAATTCTGATTCTTCTAATTATCGGCCCTTTTATTAATCCTCAAAAAATGAATACATGTCTGGCGGTTGCACTTCTTTTTTTCGGAATATCTGCGGTCGCTGTTGGTGAATTTATTCGCGAAGCGGTTCGTAAACCCTTTATTATCGATCAGATTGTTTACGGGAATCAGATATATCCAAAAGATATTCTTTCAATGCGTTCGTCCGGATATCTTGAAAATGGTATCTGGACCAATATGGTTTTGGCCCGTCTTCAAGAGAAATATCCCGAGTTAAATATCTGTCAAAAGGCAAATATTGGATCAGGTACCGCTAATAAAGCAGGAGAACAGACGGATAATAATCCTATTCTACAAGTGCAATATGTTCAGAATATGCCGTCGAACGTGGAGCAGCCCTCCTATCAGGGGAGTACCGTCCTTCCTCCGCAGGCGCAAGGTCTTGTGGCTGTAAAGCAGCAGCCTCTGGAAGGTACTCCAAATCAGAAGAATAACGGTAAACCACGAATACAAACGGTTCGTGCTGTGGATGTCGATTTCTCCGAAGACTTCTATGCCCCGGGAAATGCCGATCTCCTAAAAATTTCTGACGAGGATCGTCTAATGTTGGGAGAGATGATTTTTATGTATCATTGTAATGACTGCCATGCTACAACCATGGGACTATCGGCGGTAGGACCTCTTTTAACCGGAAAAACAGAGGAGGAAATCAAAAGTTTCGTCCTGCATTTGAATCGACCCGGATATTATATGCCTCCCTGGTGCGGTACCATGGTCGAATTGGATTTACTCTCCCACTATCTTGTCTCCATTCGTTCGGAAATGCCGGATAATATTGTCAAAAAAGAAAAAGTGGAAACGGAAGAAGAGACTTTAGGTGAAAAAGAAGTCGTCCCAACCGTGACACCATAAATAAATCGATCATGTCCGTGTACATTCCGCTTGAAATGTTTCGTAGTGGCTCGCCTGTTGTTATACCGGAGCCGGTATGGGCGACTGCCTTCGGCCTCAATCATCCGCCCGTCATCATCCGCCCGTCATTGTCGGGCTTGTATAAACAAGATCCGGAATTTTCAACTGGATTGAGTATAAAAAAATATGTTCGTCTATAAACAGTTTATCATAGGCAGACGTTTTGCGTTTCCTCTCCGCAGGTATTGATGGCAGAAGGAATTTGTTTGATAGAATTTTTTTGATTGAATTTGTTTGATAGAATTTGTTTGAAGGAATTTGTTTGAAGGAATTTGTTTGAAGGAATTTGTTTGAAGGAATTTGTTTGAA
>CAYUAP010000103.1:6660-17210 GCA_964442735.1 uncultured Planctomycetaceae bacterium
GGAGGGACCGTCTGGATCATTTTTTCCAGAGGTTGGGTGATTTCGGTTCACCCTCTATTTATATTACACAATACTCAAGGTCGTTATAAAAGTCTATATTTCAAAACAGGCGAGACGCCTGTTTTGGAGGATGACGAGACGTCCGCACTCCCGGAAAATACCGAATTTCAGTATACATTACATTATATTACAGATTATATAACAGGAGACAAAAAATAATGTCTAACAAACCATGGTATCCCTTAATCATTATATTATTCCTAATGATTTTTGGAGGAGAGATATTTAGTGCGGAACAAGAGACCTTTGTACGGGTCAGCAAGGAGAATCCGGAGTATTTCGAACTGTCGGACGGAACGCCCTGGATTCCGATAGGTGTTAATTTATGTATATTACGGGATGTAGATTCCAAGGGAACCAAATATAATATAGTGGAGACGGAAGAAGGACTGCGTAAAATGGAATTCTATTTTCGCAAGTTACATGAAAATGGCGGCAATTACGCGCGCATCTGGTTGAGTTGTCCCTTTTTTGAAATCGAACAGGAACGAGTCGGCCATTACGACGAAAAACAGATTCACCATCTGTCCGAAGTCCTTAAAATGGCCAAAAAATACGATATTCGATTAAAGCTTTGTTTTGAGCATTTTCGTAATCTTGGAGAAAACAATCAGAATGATCTGTTTACCAAGAGTATTTACAAGACGAATCCTCCGTCGAATATTGGTGAATTCGTCCGATCTGAAGTTGGTAAAACGTATTTTCTGAATCGATGTAAAAAATACGCGGAATATTTCAAGGATAACCCGAATGTTTTTGCCTGGGAAATATGGAATGAAGTCAACTGTATTCCGGACAGTGTATTCTGGACAGAAAGTGTTTTGGGACCGGTGCATAAAATATTTCCGAAGAATATGGTTATTCAGTCGTTAGGCAGTTTGGACAGTAGAAGTTATTATACAAACGCGACGTTCATTCCCATAATGAAAATGCCGGAAAACGAGGTGGTTCAGGTACACCGTTATCTTGATCCGGGGGCACAGTTAAATGTTTGTCGCGGTCCCATGGACCGACTCGCCGCCGATATGGTTAAGAGTATACGGGCCAGGGTTCCAGACAAACCGATTCTATCCACGGAAATGGGGGCTGTTGAAAAATCGCATTCCGGCCCTTCCAAACTATATTCGCTGGATAAAGAGGGTATTCTTCTGCACGATATTCTGTTTACCCCCTTCTTTTCCGGAGCCGCAGGAAGTGGACACTGCTGGCATTGGAATGTCTATATCGAAAAAAACAATCTCTGGTGGCATATCGGGCGTTTCGCTAAAGCTGTTAAAGATATCAATCCGATCAAGGAACGTTTCGTTCCCTTCGAATTCGAAGAAGATTTCTATATTATTTACGGTCTTAACGGCAGGAGTCACGTGTTGTTATGGCTTCGTTCCCAGGAGGATAACTGGAAGACGGAACTCGTTGACCGTATTTCGCCTAAAACATATACCAACGTGGAAATTAAACTTCCTTTTAAAAAATATGGTCCGATTGAACGCGTTATCGGTTATGATCCCTGGACGGATACGGAGATTCCCTTGGAAATAAAACAGGAAAAAGTTATGATTCCTAAAATAAAACGTTCAATTGTTCTGCGAATAACAAAATTGAATAATAAATAATTGTATTTTTTAGAATTTTTATGGTATTGCAAAAAATTTGGGTTATAATAAAATGATTATTGGTGTAGTGTATTTATAATAAATACGAAAAATGGTCATTTAACTGTTATTACACCTGTAAAAGGCATATCTAATTTATCAAACTATTTAGAAGGAGAAGAATCCATGAAGCATTTTTCCAGTAATGTTAATTTAGGGAAGGTTTGCAGGACCCCCGAACAACAAGGTTTTACTCTTGTTGAACTTTTAGTTGTAATAGCAATTATCGGTATTTTGATTGCATTACTTTTACCAGCAGTACAGGCGGCACGGGAAGCGGCACGGCGTATGCAATGTACGAATAACCTGAAGCAGATGGCTCTGGCGGTTCAGAATTATCATGATGTTAATAATGCGTTGCCGGCGGCGCGAGCATTATTAGGCAATTGTGCCTACCCGTATAATTATACGAATCAGACAACTGCGGGGGCTTTTGGAACTTGTATTTTTCTAATGCCCTATATAGAACAACAACCTCTTTATGATACCTTAATTGCCTATACCAATAGTAAAAGTCCAGACGGATCCAAATTACAGTCTCCATGGGGAATTGGTGATAGCCGAACCAAGTTTCCTGGTATGGATAAAGCCATTAATGCGTTTTTATGTCCTTCAGACAGTAACGCTTCATTGCCGGGTACCGATGGTCATTATGCCGGTCGTTTGAGTTATGTTGTCAATCGTGGAGATGGTTTGTGGAATATTGACCGACATCCGACGGATGAATCAAGTGCTGTTGCAAAAATTTCCAATCGTGGTGTGTTCCGTGTTGGTGAATTTCCGAATCTCAGTTCGGTCATAGATGGTACATCGAATACGTTATGTTATTCGGAATGTGTTACCGCAACAGGAATGGGAGGAAGACAAATTAAAGGAAACGTAATTGCTTCCGTTAGTTCCATGTACGATGGTAATGCCCGTCCGACGAACTGTCTTGCCCTCAAGGTGGGGACGGAACTCTCCCAAGACGCTTCTACTGCAATTTGGCGCGGACATCGTTGGATGGATGGGCGTCTTTTCTATGGTGGGTTCAATGCGGTTCTTCCCCCGAATTCTCCCAGTTGTTCCTATGGTGGTGATAGTGTTTGGGGTATTGCCAGTGTCCAGAGTAATCATTCCGGTGGAGTTAATGCGGCGATGGTTGATGGTTCTGTTCGTTTCATTTCGGAAACAGTCGAATCCGGACTTGCGACGGACTATCAGGTTGCAACGGGCAAAAGTCCCTACGGTGTTTGGGGCGCTATGGCTAGTTCGGCTGGTGGTGAAACCAAAAATCTGTAATTAAATAAAGTAAAAATTTAATAAAGTAAAATTGAGTTTAAGAACAGTCCCTTTATTATTTTTGAAAATGGAGATAAAAATAACGTGAAAATAAATAGAATTCAATTATGTCTGTCCATGGTACTTCTGTTTTCGGGACTGGCGATTATGATTGCCGGTTGTGCGAAAGGTCCCAAGCGTCCTGCCGATCTTCCGAAACTGGTACCATTAACGATTATGGTGACCCATGACGGCGCTCCTTGTGCCAAGGCCAATGTCCGCCTGTTTCATGCGGAGCAGAAGACAAATTATCCTTGGAATATTACCGGGATAACAGATGATACAGGAGCCTGGAAGGTTATGGTCAACGGTAATTGGGAAGGTTGTCCGGAAGGCAATTTTTTAGTTGTCGTCGAAAAACAGGTTACTGAAGCGAACGAAAAAGACCCGGGAGGCGTTCCCAAAAAAATTACCAGAGTTGTTAATAAAAAATTCTCGACTCCCGACACGACCGATCTCAAAATCAGTGTGAAAAAAGGTGAAGCGGAGCAAAAGGTTGACGTTGGTCCGGAAGTTAAGGAGAACATACCAGTCGCTGGCTAAATTCTATTTTTTTTCGAACACAGGTTTGATCCTCCCCCATCGTTTGTAATGTTCAAAATAGGGGGGAGTTCGAATCGTAAATTGTAACCATTTACGAATGATTTTGGAACCACGGATATCACGGATAAACAGAGATAGTCTGTCGTAAAATACAATATTTTACAATAACAAACGAAACATTTTTATCAATTATCATAAATAATTTTATCATAAAAAAGTTTGTTTGCCAAAAAACTGTCTGTGAAAATCAGTGTTATCCGTGGTTTCATTTTATATCCGTGAACGGTTATGTAAAATTTTATCTGTTTCATCCCCAAACTGATATTACTACCGTTGGGAGGATTATGATGAATCATAATTTAATGTTAAAAACCATTCGTACTATCGTAATGAACCATTGGTAATGTAATTGGTAATATATAATTTAAATGGCATACGTATTTTGCCAAATTCTAACAAGGATTAAATGATAAACGGACCATTGTCTGTTGGATGGGTGTTGGCAAATTTCATATTTTTATGTTAGGCGTTAAAACGGTTTGTGTTTATCTATCAAGCGAAGTACGAATGTCTATACTTTAGGACATTATAAATTTGGCATTTCCCGGGAGCGCGGACGTCATGCCTGACGGCAGGCAGGTTTCGTCCACATCCTCCAAACAGGCGTCTCGCCTGTTTGGAAAAATAGACTTTTATAATGACCTTTAGTATATTTTCCGCAGGAATTGCCTGCGGGGTCATGGAACGAGTCATGAACGGGGTCATGGAACGAGTCGATTAAGATCAAGCAACCGGCAGAGGTGTAATGCAAATGCTCTCCGCATATTGTAATTCACGGGGACGAACGTCATCGCCTTTGGGGAGCCGAATATATAATACACCATCACGAAATTCGGTAGTCATTCCTTCTGTATGGACGCCTTCCTGAATGTCCCAGGTTCCGAGTACAACGTCTTTTCCATTGGCGTTTTTCGCCATAACCTGGAGCGTCCCATTATCGATCTTAATGCAAAATGAATCTTCAGCCGATGTAGCTGGAATTTCAAGATCATAACGGGTTTTCAGATCAAGTAATTTGCAATCAGGTTCACAAGATACTGTTTTCATATTTAATTCTCCTAAATCAAGATTAAACGAAATTTGATATTTGGGAGCTTTACTCCGTTTTATCGGAACGATTCGGGAATTCAACAACCCGTCTGGAAAGCTCCATAAAGTTATAATAAATTAACCCGTTTTTCTAACCCAAACATGAAAACAGTAAATTTTCCTTAATAATAGAAAAAGTATTTCAAACGACAGGAAGTTCGTAACCAACACGCCGTGGTCGGTCATTCCAGCGATTTGCTTCGTCATTATCGATAAATCGTTCCTTTACCGGATCAAATTTAAGGGTCTGACCAACCTGTCCGACATAACGTGTTATATTGACTAAATGGCAAAACGCGATAGAACGGTGGCCTATTTCCACCTCGGCGCGCGGAGTTTCCCTGGTTTTTATACATTCAAGCCAGTTTTTCAGGTGCCATGTTGCCTGCCAGAGTGCCGTTTGATCCGACCATTTCACCTCTTCGTTTGCTTCGTCCACCTTCTTTATCAACAAATCGCGAATCTCCTTCGGATTCGACGTGAATTTATTGCGATTAATTTCTAATTTACCTTTTTCGCCAATAAAGATAGCTCCCCCCATTGGGCCTGACATAGGAAGTTCGAAATGGACTTCGATTCCATCCGCGTACCGTGCGACGACTTGTCCGTCCTGGCCCGGGGTACGAAGGGTAAATTCAGTAGGCAGAGTTCCGTCCTTGCCTAGTGCCCATTGAATCTGGTCAACACCGTGCGCGCCCCAATTCGTCATTTCCCCTCCGGAATAGTTTCTTCCAGCAGTCGCGTTTGCACCATAGGGACGCCATACACTCTGATTCAGATGGAGGTCCCAATTGAAGCCGGCTGGAATATTTCCCAGTTCATTTTCGTCCAGGGACGGAGTTGGACCACTCCCGGTATAATTGACGGCCTGGACCTTTTTGATACGGCCCAAACCACCTGACTGTACAAATTCACACGCAACACGATTCATTTCCATGGACCGCTGTTGTGAACCCACTTGAAATATTGTTTTGTGTTTTCGGACATGTTCTATTAGAGTTCGACCTTCCTGAATATACAAGGTCAAGGGTTTTTCCGCATAAACGTCTTTTCCTGCCTGAACCGCATGAATAGCGGGCAAAACCCGTTGATATTCCTGGCCTGTAATAATGACCGCATCAATATCATGCCGAGCGAGCAGTGGATAATGGGCTCCGTAGATTGCCCATTTTTCCTGTTTTTCCTTCCGAAAATTATAGGCCTGCTGAATATTGCAGTCGGCAATAGCAGCCAGAACGCCTTCTCCCGGGAGCTGGTTCATTAAGAGCTTCGCACGGAATCCACAGCCGATCGCACCGACGATAATACGGTCGTTCGCCCCCGGCCTTTTTTCATCCGCAAATACAGATCGCGGTATGAATTCCGGAACGGCCAGTGTGGCCGAAATAAATACACCGGTTCCTAAAAAATCACGGCGTTTCATTGCTTTTTTATTATCTTTCATTTTGACTCCCTTGTAATTGATATATGAAGGAACCGGAATTTCCACTTCATCTCCATTCATGGAGCGATATACTCAAGGTCGTTATAAAAGTCTCTTTTTCAAAACAGGCGAGACGTCTGTTTTGGAGGATGCGGACGAGACCTGCCTGCCGTCAGGCATGGCGTCCGTACTCCCGGGAAATGCCGTATTTATAACATCCTAAAGTATAGTTTTGCGGTAACCGTTCATGGACATAAAGTGAAACCATGGATAACACTGATTTTCACGGATAGTTTTTTGGTAAACAAACTATTTTATGATATAATTATTTATGATAATAGATAATAATGTTTCGTTTGTTATTGTAAAATATTGTATTTTACGGCAGACTCTCTGGTTTATCCGTGATATCTATGGTTCCAAAATCGTTCGTGAATGGTTCCGTTTTGTGTTTATTACAATTTCGGAAACCGGCCTGGAAGTTGGAGCAATTTATTTTTTGTTGGGATTGGAGCTAAAAGTCATTTTTTTGATACGAACATTTCTATATTGGACCGGCGCTTTATCGTGCAGACCTTGAATTCCAATGAAGCCATTGTCATCTTGATCGGCAGGAGCTCTAGCGGTCAGCCAGGAATAGGCATTTGTTCCATCAGGATTTTTTACCTTGTCTGTAAAATCTTTTGTATTCATAAAGGTGACAGGTTCGCCGTTGATGGAAACCATGATTCTTCCGTTTCCATTACAAAAAATCATCATTTTATTCCACTCGCCAGGTTTGTTGCACCTATTGAAATTAGGGGCTTTACGACCATAAATGGCCCCGCAATCGGAGAAATCGACTTTTTCACGACCGAAACTGTCAAAAATCTGAACTTCGAGGGAATTGGGAATCCAATTTTTTTTGTCCGAGCATTTAATAACAATACCGCTATTGGCTTTTTCGGCGCAATTGTATTCCAGATAGAGCATGAAGTCTTTATATTTTTCCTTGGACCAGATAACATCGTCTTTATTTGCGGTCATAATACCATCTTTAAGGGACCATATTTCCGGATTAAATTCGGCATTTTCCAGTTTTTCCCCGAAGAGGAGCGGCCATGTATTGACATCTTCCGGAATATTCATTGTACTGATTTTCAGATTTCGATAAAAGATAGGGGCTTTTCCATGGAGTCCTTGAAGTCCAATGAAACCGAACGGTTCGGAGTCTGCGAGCGCTTTTCCCTGAAATTTCTTTTCGATTTCGGTTCCTGCGGGTCCTTTTGTCGCGTCCTTCCATTCGCCGGTATCAATTTCATTAACGAGTTTTCCATTCAGCATGATCCGAATTTTTCTTCCATGGCAGAAGACATCCATTTTATTCCATTCGCCAGCAGGTTTTGTCAAGACTTCTCCAGGAGCTTGATAACCGTAAAAGGAGGCGTTCCCATGATAATTCGGTTGACTTCCAGCGTCGTCCAGAAGCTGAATTTCAATTGTATTGGGGATCCAGTCCTTTTTATTGGAACATTGAATTAAAAATCCACCGTTGGACTTGGACGATAGTTTATATTCAAAAGAAACGAAGCAGGAACCATATTTCTTTTTCGTCCAAATAACGGAATCTTTATTAGCGGAGAGCTCTCCTTGCTCGTTAATACTCCAAACTTCCTTGTCATAATCGGCGTCGGCAAGTTTTTCTCCGAAGAGGGGCAGCATTTTTTGTGCACGAGGCGGTCGGGACGTTCCCTGTGCGAGCAGAACACTTCCTAAACTGAGAAACAGAAGACCGGCAACCAAGGCTAAACATAAATCTTTCATCGTTTTTCCTTTCATAATTATAAAACTGAAGATATAACCATTTTACCGAACAATGGCTCTTTTACCGACAAGGAGTATATCAGATATACAAATGAAAATCAACAGGGGAATCAAAATCTGTCAAAATGGCAGAAAAATTTTTTAGGAAGAAGTCGATAGAAACGTTTTTTTTGTATTTATTAATATATTATTTAAAGAAAAAGATTGATTAAAGGCCGTAAAAACCAGAGTATGCTAAAAAGAATAAAAAATTTTTTGTGTTTTGGTACGAACCTTGTATGTATTCTATGTTATAAAGTTCGAAAAGCGTTTATGGAGCAATTCTTGAAAAACGCGCAAGAAAATAAAATGCGAAAGCAAAAAAATATAAAGAAAAAGGAGAAACCTATTATGGCACAAGGCGAAAAAATTATTGGTATCGATTTAGGAACAACGAACTCTGTTGTAGCGATTATGGAAGGCAAGGAGCCTAAAGTTATAGCCAATGCGGAAGGTAATCGGTTGACCCCGAGTGTTGTTGCTTTTACAGACAATGGTGAAAACCTGGTAGGCGAACCGGCAAAACGGCAGGCTATTACCAATCCATCTCGTACTATCGCGAGTATTAAACGATTTATGGGACGCAAACGTCAGGAAGTTGGTTCGGAAGAAAAGACCGTTCCCTATAAAATTGTTGGTAGTCCTGATGATTATGTCAATGTCGAGATTGACGGCAAGGATTATACCCCGCCACAGATTTCCGCTATGACTCTTCGGAAACTGAAAGAAGCTGCGGAATCGTATCTCGGTCATAAAGTCAATAAAGCGGTTATTACAGTTCCGGCCTATTTTAACGATGCACAACGACAGGCGACTAAAGACGCCGGTCAGATTGCGGGCTTGGAAGTCATGCGTATTATCAACGAACCAACGGCAGCGTCACTAGCCTATGGTTTGGATAAAAATATCAATCAGAAGATAGTGGTTTTTGACCTTGGTGGTGGTACGTTCGATGTTTCCGTATTGGAAGTGGCAGACGGAGTTTTCCGTGTCATTAGTACCAACGGAGATACGCACCTTGGGGGCGATGACTTCGATGATGTATTGATTAACTATATTGCGGACGATTTCCAGAACAAGCAGGGAATAGATCTTCGTAAAGATCCTATGGCACTTCAGAGATTACAGGAAGCAGCCGAAAAAGCGAAACGGGAATTAAGTTCTTCACAATCGACGGATATAAATCTGCCATTCATTACAGCAGATGCGTCCGGTCCAAAACATTTGCAGATAAAAATCACCCGGGCGGAATTTGAACGCATGGTTGATTCTCTGTTCGAACGGACCAAAGGACCAGTTCTTCAGGCCCTCAAGGATGCAAAATTACAACCGTCTCAAATTGATGAAGTTGTTCTTGTTGGAGGTTCGACACGTATTCCCAAGGTCCAGGAAATCGTTGCGAAAATATTTGGTAAAGAACCGCATAAAGGTGTTAATCCGGACGAAGTTGTTGCCGTTGGCGCCGCGATTCAAGGTGGTGTTCTGGCAGGCGATGTCAAGGACGTTCTGTTACTCGACGTGACACCATTGTCCCTCGGTATTGAAACACTTGGCGGTATTATGACAAAATTGGTTGAGAAGAACTCCGCCATTCCAACGGAAAAGAAACAGGTCTTCAGTACGGCAGATGATAATCAGACGGCTGTTACTATTAAAGTCTATCAGGGTGAACGTGAAATAGCGGCGGCCAATAGACTGCTTGGTCAGTTTAATCTGGAGAACATTCCACCGGCACCACGTGGTATTCCACAAATCGAAGTTTCATTCGATATTGACGCTAATGGTATTTTGAACGTTAAGGCAAAAGACCTTGGTACACAAAAAGAACAGAAGATTCGAATTGAAAAATCGTCCGGACTATCCGAGTCTGAAATTGAATCGATGCGTCATGACGCTGAACTTCATGCTGATGAAGATAAAAAACGTCGTGATTTGGTTGAGACAAAGAATAGGGCCGAGTCCATGTGTTTCGAATTGGAAAAACTTCTCAAGGAGCATGAAGCCAAATTGCGTCCGGAAGACAAAACAGCACTTCAAGATGCGATTAAGAAGACCAAGGACGCTATTGCTTCCGATGATACAGACCGTATTAAGTCCGCATTGAATGAATTGGAGCAGGCTTCCCATGCTATGAGCAAGGCCTTGTACGAATCCCAGGCTGCTGGCCAGGCAGGAGCAGCTTCCGGATCTCAAACTGCGGGATCCACAACGGGAGACGCCGGAAATAAAAAGGATGATGACGCTATTGACGCCGAATTCGAAGTCAAACACTAATTGTTTCATTTCCTTGATTTTCTGGTAACCATTCACGAACGATTTTGGAACCACGAATATCACGGATAAAGATACAGATAGTCTGCCGTAAAATACAATATTTTACAATAACAAACTAAACATTTTAATATTATATACCGGAGCCGGTATGGGCGTCTGCCTTCGGCCTCAATAATCCGCCTGTCGTTGCCGGACTTGTACAAACAAGATCCGGAACATTCAAATGGATTGAGTATAATAAATAATTTTATCATAAAAAAGTTTGTTTGCCAAAAAACTATCCGTGA
>CAYUAP010000104.1:0-17156 GCA_964442735.1 uncultured Planctomycetaceae bacterium
ATCAATGGTGGCCCCGTCTACTCGATTGGTTCCAAAATCGTTCGTGAATGATTACACTCCCAAAAAAGACTCCCAATAGCTCGTAAATCATTACGGTGGTATTTATAGAGGTGTTTTGTAATACGGAATATTTCATAGGAGAATACATATACTTTAGGACGTTATAAATTCGGTATTTCCTGGGAGCGCGGACGTCTCGTCCGCATACTCCAAAACAGGTGTCTCGCCTGTTTTGAAAAACAGACTTTTATAACGACCTTGAGTATAGTATAATACATAGTATAATACAATAGATCTTTATATTGTCCGAAAATATATTGTCCGAAAAGCAAGAGACGCGTTATCTGCCTCGTCTACGGGCATAAAAGTTATTTCATTCTCCATATTACATGTTCCGGCAGATTCATTTTTTGCCACGTTTCTGCTATATCCTCCCAAAATCGTTTGGCATCGACGGGATAGCCGGCAGTGGGAACGAGATCCGTTATCTGTCTCTGCCAGAATTCATTAAACTGCATCATGGATAATTCGCGAAGATATTTACTGAAGATCGAGGCCAGGGCAGTCGGATGATTGGATTCGCCTTTTGCCTGAAATCGTATTTCCGCCGTTGGTATTCGGGAAATACCTCCTTCGTTCCGATAGGGAAACAGGCGATAAATACTGATATCACGTCCTTCTTCTATTATTTTCAAAAAAAAGTCGGGGAAAAAATGGGATAATAATCCGCGATAATTGTTTCGGCCTCCCAATTTATCACCTAAAACAACGGTAAAGGTCTGTCTCTCTTCCTGAAGTTGTGGAAACAGATTTATAACCAATTGCAGTGTGGCTTCCGCGACGATATCACTTTTGAGCAGGCCGGAATCCAGATTCCGATTAAACTCTTCCGGTTGTATACGCCGCGATTGTACGCCGGACAGCGTTATTTTCCGACACTGGAGATACTCGGATATTTCTTTTTTCCATACCGATAAAGAGTCCCGGTCCAAGGTGGAAATCGGTAACGAGACCTGATCATTCTTTTGTTCCCAAAACGGATCGGATTCAACCTCGCCGGTTAGTTCGGTCAAGAGTTCCGCAAAAGATGGAAAATCCGGTTCCTCCTCCTTTTTAAGGAGCATTCGTGCCAGAAAGATCGTTTTCTCCAAGGGGGCCACTGTCCCGGACGAATGATATAATTTTTTGGAATCCAAAATGGGAAAAAGGCCTCCCTTCCGACATATCGGCGATAGATTCTCGTTAAGATAGTCCAGCAGAACCGAACTTGATTCCACTGGTTTGGAAAATAACGATTCCGATATCTCCCAACGTGTGGCCGAAACCAACAGAGGTCCCAAATTCGGGCCGTAACCCGCTTCGTCCGTTCCAATTAAGGTTATATTCATCTGTTTTTACGCTTTTATTCTACTTTTCTTTTTCCATGCTGGATTCATCAACCTATACTGTACGACGTTATAAATGCGGTATTTCCCGGGAGCGCGGACGTCTCGTCCGCATACTCCAAAACAGGCGTCTCGCCTGTTTTGAAAAATAGACTTTTATAACGACCTTGAGTATATTTTTTAAAGACTTTATATTCTTCATCTGAATTTGTAATCATTCACGAACGATTTTGGAACCATGGATATCACGGATAAACACAGATAGTCTGTCGTAAAATACAATTTTTTACAATAACTACTAAACATTTTTCTATTATAATAAATAATTTTATCATAAAAAAGTTTGTTTGCCAAAAAACTATCCGTGAAAATCAGTGTTATCCGTGGTTTCACTTTATATCCGTGAACGATTACCTGAATTTGATACTATTTGTTTTTAACAGAAGGATGGGAAATGGAACATCTCGTCGGTATTGCTTTTCCGGAGTGGTGTTCCTGTCTTTTAAAAAGTTAAAAACACTTGATTGACCATGGTAACTGATAATATCCTGCCTATATGTTCCATTCTCCTGTGAACGGCAGGAAAATATCTCGAATTGTAACGTTTTTATTTTACATCTTTTATTATTTTATTCGTTGTTGTATTATTCGTTGTTGTATTATTCGTTGTTGTATTATTCGTTGTTGTATCTACTGGCTTTTTACATAGATAAAGATGGGGAATGAATCCGAATTTTTCTTTAGTGACAATTTGGAATCCGGCCTGTTCCAGAATACCATCCATAATCCATTGAAAGGTACTATATTCATCGCGAATATGGGCATAAAGGGAGTTACGAACATTTTCATCCAGAACGGGAGCGAGTTCACGAGCGAGATAATCATCGAGATCACCTCCTTTACAATCGAAGACGATATCGACGAGGAGCAGGATTCCTCCCGGCTTGAGCCATCGATAGATTCGGGCAATGGCTTCCGCCTTCCACACATCGTCCAAATGATGTAGAGCGAGACTGGTTACAACGGCGTCACAGGATTTTTCGGGGAGTTCCAGCGAGAGAAAGCCTGCTGGCACGAATTCGATATTTTTCAATTCCTGTTCGGACGCTTTCTTTTGGGCGTATTTCAGCATGACCGGGGAGACGTCGGCGGCGATAACCTTTTGATAATGTACAGCGGCGGCTCCGGCAAAGGCACCGGTTCCGGTCCCTATTTCCAATATGGTACTTTCGGGGGGCAAAACGAGACGGGAAAGAAGATTTTGATTTTCTCCGTCAATATCGCGAATGGAACGCATACGTTCATCGTATCGTCGTACTTCTTCAACGGCACCATAGTCGGCGGCCGCATGATTGGCCGTCTCTTCATGCCGCCAGGGGGGCGGAAATACTGATCTCAACTCAAGAAAAAAAGCGTTAAACGTTTTATCATCGAAAAGAACAAACCGTATTAATTTAAGTTCATGATCCCGATTGGAATCCAGAAATTGTTTCACTGTCGTTAATGCGATTGCGGTCGCTTCGTCCAGGGGATAATGATACGCTCCTGTCCCCAACGATGGAAATACCACGGAATGACATTTCTTCTCCTGCGCAAGTGTTAAACAGGAGTTGTATGCGGAAATCAGAAGTTCGGCGTTATTCGTCTTCTCCGGTAAATAGCAGGGAGCTACGGCATGAAAAATATATTTCGTATGAAGATCGCCGCCTTTGGTGGCTACGGCGGAACCGGTCGGACAACCTTGAGGATATTTCTTTTTGGTTTCTTCCATAATGCTCGGACCTCCCGCCAAATGAATGGCGCCATCGACTCCGCCTCCTCCACAAAGATGGGCATTAGCTGCATTGACCAGTGCGTCCGCTTTCTGTTCGACGATATTGCCTCGAACTAACTCAATCCGTACCTGATCGTAAAATGCTTCATTCATTTTCCTTTTCCTTTTTCAATATTTGTTTAAAAAAATAAATGATCTATAATAATAAATTCCATATTGTACTATTCTCTATATAAATACTTGATCAGAGTATACACTCGTCATAGTATAACACTCGTCATAGTATAACAGATGAACATCATTTGAACAAGTAGATTTAGAATGGTTTATGAATCTCGTATTTTAGCAGTATGGACGGCCATAAAGAAGGAGTACAAAATAAAAAGAATCAAATAAAATGGCGAAGTACGGTGAAATCGTTATATTTCCGAAACAATTACATTCGATACTTCCGGACAATTCTTTATAAACAGAATACAAAATAAAGCCGGCAAAAAGTAAAACAGAGAAGAACCAGACCCAACGGGCTGGCTTGTTCCATAGCAGCCATAATACGAATATTATTTCCAATAGAATAAAAATTAAGATCGTTCCATAATTCAAAAAATTTTTATTGTCAAACGTTATGGATAAAAGGAGATTATATCCCTGAACGATTGCGGCAATGGCAAGGACAAGTATTGTAAAACAGCGCATGAACAGCCATCGATAACAGATGGTTCCGTGATATTTTGGATCTCTTGTTTCTTCTGTATCTTTCATATTTCACCTTAAATAAATATAAATAAATGATGGTTGTTGAAGTCCGTATTTTCGAGAAGTTCACGAGTTTTTCTTGTAATATTTCCAACTGAAATGCAAAACAAGATATGTAATGAAGCCCGGATATCACGGATGAATACTGGTCGTTCCGAATAAATTACCGAAACATTGAACGCTTTACAATAACAACGTTACAATAACAACTTGAAAACATATTAGGGACCGTTACCTGAAGAAAAAGGAAATACCATTGATAATAAACAGAACTCCGATAATAAAAAGTGTTATATTGAGTATTTGGCAGAAGAACAGAAATGGACCGGAATTATTGGCACTGTTAAAATCATTTTTATCATTATCTTCCTTTTTCATCTTTTTTCTGGAAGGTTTTACAGGGGTCTTTTCTTTTTTAGAGACCAATCGGGAAAAAAAACGGCGTATAAAAACACATTTTTTATAACGGGAAAAACCTTGTGTCGGACGGGCAACAAGTCGATGTTCCGCTCCTAAAAACGAAAACAGATAGTAAATACCTTCAAAAAATAATTTTGATAAAATGAATAAAGCAGGAGATAAAAACAAATAGGTATTCCTATCAAGAATAAACAATAGCGGAGCAAATATCAACATGGATTCAAGGTATAAATTGAGATACCTGAATTCACCGATCACGGAACTCTTTATTGTTGTATATTTGGCTTGTTCCTGTTGGACTTTTTTGATATTTCGTTGGGAAAAATACAGATATTGATATTGTGTACCGAGGTAACCTTGTACGAGCAGATATCCTCCTCCAAGTATTGTTGATACGGCGAGTACCCAATTAGGAAGAAGAATCAGAAGAACAAGAAAAAACATTGTTCGCAGGAAATCGGGAAGTAGCAAAATCAGTAGTGTCCAAAAACGCGACCATTGTTTTTGATGTAGTTCAACAGTGGAAAAATCTTTATTATGGATATAATAAAAAAGTGGGCCTGGGTGTAAACCACGCCAGACCCCAAAAACTAATCCAAAAACAACAGGAAAAACAATCATTGGACCCTTCTGGATGATCTGTGGAATTTTTTAAAAATATAATCTACATTAAAATTGATTATATCAACCTATCGAAAACAAGATTTTACCACGGATTCTCCAAAAATCAACCTGCTGGATGAATGTCCGTCAACGAACGACCTAACTTGCGCTGTCCCGTTGAGGTTGTCGCGCTTGTCGCCGATAGACGTCGACGTCCAGTCGCTTTTTCATTTTCATCCTGGAGAAATGAAAGAAGATTTTCTTTTACCTGCTCTTCATCATGGGGCATTCCCATTTGTGTTACCGCATCGGAAACCCCTAAAAGAACCGATTTCTTGACACCTTCTCTAATCCACTGGAAAAAATTGAAATCCATAACGAATCCTTTCTTTTGTTTGTGATAAAAGATTTCCTTTTATAATATGAAAATCTCTATCCTTTAAATTTCAAACATCGAGCATTCTATACTCTCTATGACGGAATCACAATTCCGGAACAAACATCCGTTCATAACGGTTGATATCGTCTCGTACTTGAAAAAAAATAAAAAAGAATTGCAGTCTTTTACTTGTGTCGATAACGTAAAATACATAAAATGGGAAATATAGACATTATAAAAGTTCGCAAAAACAAAAGATACTATGATAAAAAACATATTTCAATTTACAATCGGATACCGTTAATCGGATACCGTTTTGGGGAAACTACGATTACGGTTAATGGTGTATAAAGTATAAAATTAGGAGTTGACAGATTAGAGGATTTTCGTTTATTCCCCTTTTTTCTACCAGAAATTCACTATGAGGGGGAATTGTGATGAATCGGAAAATTATGATTTATGACGTTATAAATACGGCATTTCCTGGGAGCGCGGACGTCTCGTCCGCATCCTCTAAAACAGGCGTCTCGCCTGTTTTGAAAAAAAGATTTTGATAACGACCTTGAGTATACAACTGTTATTTACAAACTGTTATTTACCTGGATTGTCCCAACCCTTTTCCGTAGGATCCCTGATATTGGAGAGGTGGAACAGGAGTAGAGACAGCAACGGGAGACGTTGTTCCAACGCCATTAGTGAAGTTGTTTTGTTGTCCGCGTATTATTGGTGAACTATCAGGAGAATTCAGTTCGTTGTGATTGGCGGCGACGATTGGGGATTTGGGGGGCGTCTGCGGAATTAAAACAGTTCGTGTCGGACGGGCCTGTTCTTGTGGAAGAATACCATCTGCCTGACGAATGGATGTTGTGGGGGTTGTTCCTGCAATCAGATTATGATCGGCCAGACGTTGAACGACGGGAAGATCTTTTGGCATGCCGGCAACATACCATTCGCGAATCCAGCTCTGCCATTTGAGTTGTAAATCACCCAAATTCTCGTAACCGTAAAATTGATTGATTGCATGGGACCAGTCTTTACATTGGAGTCCTAATTTTGTACATTCTATTAAACGACGTGGACCACCTACGAGAATCATATATTCACAGACGGAAAAACCTTGCGCATAAAAGGGCATTTGATCTTGAGGATATTCTTTAAAGCGAACCATATTATTAAAGGGAATTCCCTTTCCGGTCTTTAGAAAATCGATTAACATATGTCGATAATTGGAGCGTTCGACATCTGCTTCGACGAAAGTGGCCGCGCCTTCATCGATCCATCGTGGAACCGGTTCTCTAAAATAGGAGGCCAAAATCGTATGGGATATTTCATGGGGGAGGACCGAATCCAAAATACGTTCTTCACTCCCTTGAATCTTCATATGCCAACCAAAAACTTCACCATCGGAGAAGGTAAACGATGTTTCTCCGCCCGCTCCAAGATTTCTGCCGGTTTTTACTGTTATTGGACAGGGGGCCGACCATTGCCGAAGTGTCGTTCCCAGCCAGAATACTGCCAGTTCTGTCCGATATTTTTCTGCGGCATCTCCGACCTTTTTTGCATACGAAGCATCGGTGGCATTCACTTCAAAATTAGGGGTTTTATAGGTCGCCCCCTCCAAATATCCTGTATCGGCAACAAGAGTATACAAAAACAAACATAGAAATAGATGCCAAAACGTTCCAAGAACTCTCAATTTTGTATTCTTGGCCTGATAATGATACTGGACTTCCTTGCCCACGTCAACCTCCATGTTGGTGTATTGGACTTCTTCCTGACTTTATCATACTTCCTGTTGATAAAAACCGTTCCTCGTGAACGGTTCAGGATTGTGTCTGCTATGTTTTCAGGTCTCCCGCACGTGCCGGATCTCTTTTATAACATGGAGGAGTTTAATCTTTTTTAAAGTTTGAGAGAATGCCAGTTTGCCAATATTTTAAAAAATTTCCTGCCATTCTCTGGAGGGCATGGTAAAATCTGTTTTTTTAACAGGCAGAACGGGAACGCGAACGTCGCGTTCGCATAGCAAAAAAAAGACTCCATATGGTCATGATTTTCGAAGATAGCGTTCCTGATTTAAACAAACCGGGAAGCGTCTGGAGAATTTTAAGGACACCAACGATTGATTCCATTGGCAGGATGTTTCTGTCGCCAAAGGACGAACTCCTCCCAGGTTCGAATACCATCGGCGATAACGGCCTGACAATATTCGATACCACCGATATATTCCGTTGGTGGTGTCATATTTTTGAGATAGAGAATAGCATAGCGTGTTTCCGGAGTCAGAACGGCACAGATACGTTCTGCGACACGTTCAAAATAACCGTCGTAATCGGAATTGCTCCGTATTTGGATCATATCGATTTGCCATAGAGTGTCTTCATCATCGCGATAGAAGCAATGCCATTCGAGGCACTCTTCCGGGCTTTTTGCCAGATTGGTATATTGAAGGCTTTGAATAGCCGGTAACGATCCTATCTGGGAGATTGCGCGAAAACTCTCTGCCGGATTGAGTTCCGATGTATAAATATGAAGGTCGATATCACGATGTTTCATTAAAAGACCGGTTGCCAGAGAGCCGACATAACGGACCGTAGCTCCGATCGATTCCCAGGCTTCTATTAACCGGCATTTCTGAATGATACATCGGGCCTTTTGTTGATTTTTCGCGGACAAAACAAGAAGATCTTCTTCCAGAACAACGGATGTTTCGACCTGTCGTTCCGGAATGGTCCAGAAACGCCGTAACAATTCATTTTTATGGGCTGTATTTTCAACCAATCGAAATCCATGTTTTTGATAGAAGTGAATCGCCCAATCGGCGGCGCTCCAGGTACCAATCAACATCGGTTTATCGCTCTGCGTATGAAGATATTCCATTAGGTAGCCGCCGAAACCCGACTTCTGATATTCTGTCAAGATATAGGAATGGCGTATCAGGCAGACTTCACCTTTATCCTGAATCCCCATAACGCCTTTTAGGGAACCTTCGAGATAAAAACCATAAAAAACAACACCATCATTAATTTCGAAACGAAGTTCATCCACGGACATATAGGGGTCATGCCAACGGTCTGGAGGAATAACACCGCGATAGGCTTGGGCGGCATCATTTATTATATTATAGAGTAATTCAAATTCATTATTAGATACAATTTCGATTTTACAATGAACAATCTTATTTTTGTACAGAATATCTTTCGACCAAAATTTTAATTCACACATTTTATAATAATAAATCCGTTGAACAGCTACAAAACAAACAAAAGGCTCAAAAAACGTAGTATTTTGCAGACCTGTTTTATTTATTTTACCCGACAGTCTGTAAACGGAAGGATAAAAAGATTAAAAATGGAGCTAGACGGACTTGAACCGACGACCCCCGCGTTGCAAACGCGATGCTCTCCCAACTGAGCTATAGCCCCTTCGAAAATGATAGGATGGATTATACTCCAAACAAAATTTCTGTCAATTACCACAAAAAGTCTTTTTTACTCTATTAGGCATAAAGTTTATTTTTAAAACGCTCGATATAAATTACGGTATTTTAACTGTTGACAAAAGTACAGATGATAGCTATAATAAATAAAAGAGTGTAATACGTACCTTTTTCGTCTGGTTTAACAGGCACTCTTTTCATTACGAAACATGAAGTCAACAGAGAAGACAGCAAGTGTAACGATATGAAAGAAAAACATTATGGATATGGTCCTTGGGAATACCGATATATCTGTCGTAGTTGCGGCCATGCGGTTCGTGCCCCGAAGAATACGGCACCTTGTAGTGTCTGCGGTGGTGATTTCAATCAGGAAAAGACTTCAATGCGAAAATTGTATTTGGAAGCGGAGAAGCCCCCTGTTATTGAAAAGGAAGAATTTTTGCTTGAAAAAACTTTTTTGGAAAAGTTACTTTCTTTTTTGGGGATTAAGGTGGCGCCGCGTTATGGTATACGCGAAGTAAAAAAGCTTCCGAATCGGCGATGGCGATGGCAGACCCATGCGGAAGTGGAAGAGGAATCCGGAATTATGCGACACGAAGATTTTCTTTAGGGGTTTCTTTTGGGACTTGAAAATACACGATGGATCATTATCAAGTCGGCAGTTCCTGGGAACGCGAACGTCTCGTCTTCCTTCAAAGCAGACGTACCGCCTGGTTTGAAAAAAAGAGATTTATATCGGCCTTGTGCATACAATAGGAACTTGAAAATATAAAACTATGCCATAATATTCGGACATTATCTATAGAGGGATGAATTTTTGATAATGGGTGATATTCAACACAAAAATGTTTTTATTTTATTGGTCGTATTATAAACGGATAAAATCTTGTATTATTTTTTATTTTCAGGATTTTTACAAAATAGATAATATCAGGATTTTAAGAGGAATTTAATTCATTCATGGAATTTATCGATGGACACCAAAACTGAACATCAAAGACCAACATCATCCGGTCCTGTTTATAAAAAAGTATTACTTTTGGGGAATGGCAATAAACAAGGGGTCGTGGAGCATGTTGGAATATTACGTCCGCAGATTGAAGAGCTTTTTGAGGTTGCGGCGGCTGATTTTAGTGGCGAAAATGATATGTCGAAGGTGGACGCCGACTTTGCTATTGTGTTTGGTGGTGACGGTTCTTTATTGAGAGCGGTTCATCAGTTGAAATCGCATCAGATTCCGATTTTATCCGTACATTTAGGGACCTTGGGGTTTCTTTCCAACGTAGCTCCGGACGATTTAATGGATCTTTTACGAAATCCCGAATTTCAAAAGTTCCCCATTCGGGAGCAGATTTTGCTTGAGTGCAGTTGTTGGCGCAAAAAGGTACGGACTGATTCTGTGGACTTTAATGCGAATATTAATAATGCGAACACTAATAATGCGAACGCTAATGACGCGAACGCTAATGATGTAAACACTAATAATGTAAACGTTAATGATGTAAACGCTAATGATGTAAACACTAATGATGAAATCTGTCTTTTCCGTAAAATAGTTGTCAACGAGGTCACCTTAAGGGCGGGGCCTCCGTTTGCTATTATTCAAGTGGAGTTATCGGTTGATCATAGTCCGGTCACGATTTATCGTGGAGACGGTGTTATACTATGTACACCTGTTGGTTCGACTGCACATTGTCTTTCGGCTGGAGGGCCTATTTTGCGAAAGGATTTGGACGTTGTTGTGATTTGTCCACTCAATCCGCACACTTTGAGTAATCGGCCAGTGATCGACAGTGCTTCGCGGATCTACGAATTTCAGCCTCAAAGTTCGGAAGTATTCTTAATTTTGGATGGAGAAACGGTTCAACCGTTACTGAAGGGAGATCACATAGTGGTTCAGAAGGCGCCGTACACCTTCCGAATGTTTCGGGTACCGGGCCGGAGTTACTATCGAACAATACGGGAGAAGCTCGGTTGGGGAAGTATGATAGACGGAACGGTAAAGATTTCTCGTTAGATTCTAATTATTTTAATCTAATTATTTTAATTATAGCCATTCTCGAACGATTTTGGAATCACGGACAAACACAGATAGACTACCGTAACATACAATATTTTACAATAACAAACGAAACCAATAACAAACGAAATATTTTTATCTATTATAATAAATAATTTTGTCATAAAAAAGTTTTTGCCAAATAACTATCCGTGAAAATCAATGTTATCCTTGGTTTCACTTTATATCCGTGAACGGCTACTTTTAATCTAATTATTTTAATCTATACACAAGGTCGTAATAAAAGTCTATTTTTCAAAACAGGCGAGACACCTGTTTGAGAGGATGTGGACGAGACGTCCGTGCTCCCCAAAAAAGACGAATTTATAAAGTCACACAGTATAATTACTTGAAAGGTGCTCCCAAGAAATGCCGAATTTATAACATCCTAAAGTATAATGACTCGAAAGAGTTGTTATAATTGTAGTAATTATCATCTTTACCGTTATTATTTTTGCCTTTATCATTATCGTCTTCATTGGACATCGGATGCAATTTCTTTACCATCATTGCCGAGTTATTATTTTTGCCTTTATCATTATCGTCTTCATTGGACATCGGATGCAATTTCTTTACCATCATTGCCGGGTTATTATTTTGTCTTTATCATTATCGCATTCATCATCAATACTTTTATTATTATTGCCACTACTGTCACTGTCGTTTTTGTCATCGCTATTATCGTTATCATCGTTATTACTATCACTTCTATTGCTGTTGTTATTATTACTGCTACAGCTACTACAGTTGCTATTTTTTTCACTGTCGCTATTATTGTCATTATTTTGTGTCATATTTTTATATTTTTTTACAGCCTGATGAAGTTCGTATTCATGTTGTATTTGTTCGACTCGATCTTGACGTTCCATTCCCATATAATAGAGTCTAATGGAGATATAATCGACACAGGCGATGAGACTGGCCCAGAAGAGGAGGATTAGGACGAATAACCAATCGAGGGTCCACATAAGTGGGGCGTATTTTACAGGGAGATAGAAACCGATCAGCATACCAACACCGGCCAGGCCGAGTAGGGCGTGCATTTGCAGACGTCTTCCTGCCTGACGGGTTCGAAAAAGAAGATCACGTGGTTTGATATGTTTACCTTTAACGTTTTTTAGCGCATAGAGATAAAAACGAATTTGCCAGATAGCGACACTAATCAGCAAACCAGCCAGGATCAATCCAATTGTTTTAACTAAAGTCGGTTCGATAGTAATATCCTTTTTTGGAATAAAGGGGGGAAACAGAGGCAAAATAATTAACTCTTTGTGATTATAGCACAGAGTCCCGATTGACGCAACTCATTTTTAAGATATACTCTTAAAAAGATTATTTATTGGCAACAATAAAAATTTTGTCCGAGGGCGGTTAGCTCAGTTTGGTTAGAGCGTCTGGTTTACACCCAGAAGGTCACAGGTCCGAGTCCTGTACCGCCCATTCGATAGGGTTTTCAGGTTATTCCTGAAAACCCTTTTTTTATGGATTATTCTGTTATTTACGATACTTATGTTTAAAATTTCAGTATTTCAAAACAATTAAAAACATGGTAACCGTGAACGGATATAACATTTTTATCTATTATAATAAATAATTTTATCATAAAAATTTTGTTTACCAAAAAACTATCCGTGAAAATCAGTATTATCCGTGGTTTCACTTTATATCCGTGAACGGATATAACATTTTTATCTATTATAATAAATAAATTTATCATAAAAAAGTTTGTTTTCCAAATAACTATCTATGAAAATCAGTATTATCCGTGGTTTCACTTTATATCCGTAACGGTTACCGGGAATACAATCCTCGAAGAACAGTCAGGGAAAGGAAGAAGGAGAATATCAGGCGATTCCACGGTTGCTTGACAAAATAGATATTAACGAAAAGATAATCACCATGGATACAGGAGGATGTTATGATCTCATTGCTACAAAAATCATAGAAAATGGTGGGGATTATATTATTCAGTTAAAAGAGAATCAATCGACGCTTTACCATATGGCGGAGGAAATGTTTCAGTCGTAAAATCATGAATCTATGTCGGAGTACGAGACGTATGACAAGGGGCATGGGCGTGAAGAAGCACGAATATATGCAACACTTGAAGTTCCCGATAATTTTACAAAGAAGAAACAATGACTGCATTTACAAACGATTATACGTGTAGTAACAACAAGAACAGTAAAAGGCGAAACCGGAATAGACATCGGCGATTAAAATGGACAGCAAAGCCAGATTAAAGCGGATAGGGAAAAAACGATAACCGCAATGCAAATTTCATCAACACTGTATTGATATTTTTCATTTTTGCTCAAAGCGTACAGATATCCAACGATAAAAATAACAAGATACGCTCCTGTAATAAAAGCAACATTTCCGAATATAAATGATATCATGGTAAATACTTCATTGATTGTGTTTTTCAAAGCATCTACTGAATTATATACGAAAACTGTAGGACGTCAATAGTCGCGAGAAAACGCGAAAGAGGAGAAGAGACGAGGACGAGAAAAAGACGAGAAAAAGAGATCGGGAGTAATTTTTGACAGGACATACACAATATATAACGAATAGGAGACATGGATAAATATATTATTCGGATTCCTTCTTCGCCGAAGACGAGAAAAAGAGATCGGGAGAAAAAGAGATCGGGAGTAAATTTTGCCGGGACATATACAATATATAACGAATAGGAGACATGGATAAACATATTATTCGGATTCCTTCTTCTTTTTGGGGCGGTCTTTAGGAGGAATCAGTGATTCAAGGCCAAGGGCTATTACCGTCTTCGTCAACCAGTTACCGATTCCATAGGGGAGACCGGTCTCCACACTCGTTTTAATTTGTGCCAGATCCTGTTTGTACCAAGTCCTGTTTGTGCCCGATCCTGTTTGCGCCAGATGCTGTTTTTCCTTCTCCTTTTCGGTTTGGGGTTCCTGGACATATTCACGCAAGTTCGCCGGTAACTCAATGGCGGCAGGGTCAATGGGCGGCACGTTTAGCGCCAGCGGCGATGCAAGGGTCAATGGGCGGCACGTTTAGCACCAGCGGCGATGCAAGGGTCAATCGCGCCACGTTAACACCTGCGACGATACAAGGGTCAATCGCGGCACATTTAGCAGCAGCGGCAATGCAATACCCAGTCGATTTCTTAAACTTGACCAACGCCACTGCTCCGACCGTTCCATCAGGTTCGTCCGAAGTGGATTCCGTTCAACATAGCGCAAAACTGTTCGCAAATATTCGTTCTCCCGTTCTCCTCTATGGCGCAGGACTTGAAACGGCCTTGATATAACGCACCGGTTCCGCTCGTCTTATGGATACACGTATCAGCGTTGAACATGAGTTACCGTCGTCAATCGCCTATACTCGAGCACCTCCTGATCACGCTCCGGAGAAAGAACTAAATGTCAGTGATTCGGCATAACGCACCGGTTCCGCTCGTCTTATGGATACACATATCAGCGTTGAACATGAGTTACCGTCGTCAATCGCCTATACTCGAACACCTCCTGATCACGCTCCGGAGAAAGAACTAAATGTCAGTGATTCGGCATAACGCACCAAACGCACTAAGCTAAAATACGGATCGGAACGCGAAGCGGCATTTCCGCTAAAACGGAGACAAACGCGCCGTAATCCTGTTCCATCGAAAAGTCCTCCGAACGAACTACAGCTCTGTTCATCACATGAAAGATGTAGCCTGATGGAAAATGTCTCGATTTATTTGCCATAATCAACGATTATACATCAACGATTATACATCAAAGATTATACAAACCTCAACTCAAATCAAAATGTAAAGTTTTTGCCGTCGAGACGTGTTATTTTTTTTTAAAAATATTGAAAAAAAATATTGAATATGAAGAGTATTACCCCTTTATCTATTTTGTGCTTGTTATCCAAAGTACGTATATCCCGGCAAAAATTACTCCCGTACTCCCGATCTCTTAAATCTTTGTCTTAATCTTTGTAAATCTTTATTGCTATTTTCTTGTTGAAATTCATAATGTTTTAATTATAATACTATTAAATGGGCAGCGTAGCCCGTGAATAATTACATAAAATGTATTTTGGGAACGCACACTTTATTGCAAATGTTTAAAGAAATAGGGAGACGCGATCATGAGACGACGAGACTTTTTGACTTCCGGGAGTTTGGGACTAACGGCAGCCACAATTCCGGCTCTGCTGAAGACGGAGTACCTATCGGGAGCGGAAAAGGCGTCTGCCGGAATCACCGGTAACAGAATCGCAGGCGATAGAAAAATGGTTCTTGAAGAACAACGACAAATTCCGGTGGTTTGTCAGGCCGATGTTGTGATTTGCGGCGCGGGGCCTGCGGGCGTCAGTGCGGCTCTTTCCGCCGCGAGAACCGGGGCTAAAACCATTTTACTCGATTCCCAAGGGTGCCTTGGCGGTATCTGGACGGCTTCACTTTTGAGTTTGATTCTCGATACGACCGGTAAAAAAGGAATCCTCGAAGAAATTATTGCAAAACTTGATGCCATTCCGGGAACGACACGACGTCATGGCGCTGGAAGTGTCAATTATGACCCCGAAGTCATGAAACTCGTTCTGGAGGAAATGTGTGCGGAAGCGGGCGTTCAGATTCAATATTTTACTCAGGTGGTCGGAGCAATCAAGGACGGTCATCGAATTAAGGCGGTCATTACGGAATCGAAATCCGGTCGGGAGGCTATTGTGGGCAAAGTCTTTATCGATTGTACTGGCGACGGTGATCTGGCCGCAAGGAGTGGCTGCGGGTTTGATTTCGGCAGTCCCGAAACGGGTAAATTCCAGCCAATGAGCTTTATCGTACTCGTTACAGGAATCAAATCATCCGAGGTTCGTCCTTTTTATTATGATATGGAGAATCCGGCGGGACGGAACTATAAGAAGAACATGATGGCCGAAATGGTCCGGGCGGGCTTCACACCGTCCTATGGTGGTCCCTCTCTCTTTATTATTCGCGACGATTTTTTTGCGATGATGACAAATCACGAGTATGGATTCAAGGGGGTTGACGTTCGACAGTTGACCGAAGCGACCTTGCGGGGGCGCAAGGAGATGTTCTTTCAAATCGAGTCTTTGCGTAAACTGGGTGATCCCTGGACAAATTTGAGAATCGTTTCGACGCCTTCGCTGATTGGTATTCGGGAAGGACGCCGCATTCACGGACTCTATACCGTTTCGACGGAAGACCTGCGTATCGGCAAAAAGCACGACGATGCCGTTTGTGAAGTTCGTTTTCCGATTGACGTTCATTCGACCGATCCGGTCAAGGGAAAATATGTCGAATCGACGACATTCAGGGCCCGACCGTATGATATTCCAATCAGAGCACTTATTGCCAAAGACGTGGAAGGACTTATGATGGCCGGGCGTTGTATCAGCGGCGACTTTATTGCTCATTCGAGTTATCGTGTCACCGGCAACGCCGTTCCGATGGGAGAGGCTGCCGGAGTCCTTGCTGCAAAAGCCGCAAAAGCGGATAAGACACCACGTGAAATGATCGGATAAATATTCAAAGGTGTTCTTTTAACTGAAAGAAGTGAAAGAAAAACTGAGAAAGAAGGAAAGAGAGAGAAAAAGAGATCTGGAGTAAATTTTGCCGTGACATACACAATACACAACGAATGGGAGACATAGGCAAACATATTATTCGGATTCCTTTTTCTTTTTGGGGTGGCTTTTGGGATGGATCAGTGATTCAAGGCCAAGGCTGTTACCGTCTTCGTCAACCAGTTACCGATTCCATAGGGGAGACCGGTCTCCACACTCGTTCTGATTTGTGACAGATTCTGTTTGTGCCAAGTCCTGTTTTTCCTTCTCCTTTTCGGTTTGGGGTCTTGGACATATTCACGCCAGTTCATCGGTAACTCAATTGGTGGCAGGGGCAATCACGGCACGTTAACACCTGCGACGATGCAAGGGTCAATCGTGGCACGTTTAGCACCTGCGACGATGCAAGGGTCAATCGCACCACGTTAACACCTGCGACGATGCAAGGGGCAATCGCGGCACGTTTAGCGCCTGCGACGATGCAAGGGTCAATCGCGGTACATTTAGCGCCTGCAACGATACAAGGGTCAATCGCGGCACGTTTAGCGCCTGCAACGATACAAGGGTCAATCGTGCCACGTTTAGTGCCTGCGACGATGCAAGGGTCAATCGCGGCACATTTAGCGCCTGCAACGATACAATGGGCAATCGCGGCACGTTTAGCGCCTGCGACGATGCAAGGGTCAATCGCGGCACGTTTAGCACCTGCGACGATGCAAGGCAGGGCTGACGCATACTCAATGCAGCAGGTTGATGATTTCTGAACGGTATTC
>CAYUAP010000105.1:0-17104 GCA_964442735.1 uncultured Planctomycetaceae bacterium
CCATGGGGCATTTACCATCTTTAGCCATGGGGCATTTACCATCTTTAGCCATGGGGCATTTACCGTCTTTAGCCATGGGGCATTTACCATCTTTAGCTATGGGGCATTTACCATCTTTAGCCATGGGGCATTTACCATCTTTAGCCATGGGGCATTTACCATCTTTAGCCATGGGACCTTTACCGTCTTTAGCCATGGGACCTTTATCTTTAGGACCTTCGGCATTTTTTACCATTTTACCATGATGACGTCCAGGGTCTTTATCGCGCTGAACTTTTGCGGGACCTTCTTTAGTCTGGCGTTCCTTTTTTTCCTCTTGAGAAAAAGCCATTCCGGCAGTCAAACCTAAAACGAGCAATACAGCAAGTAATTTTTTCATTATTCATCTCCAATTAAATATTATATTTTTAATAAAAGAGTAGGCTTCTCTTTATTACATTCACAATTCCGATTTACCTTGAATCAAATGAAATTCCATTTATTTCTGATAGTATATAGAACCATTCATTTTAGGAAAAGTTTCGATTGAAAATAAAAAATTCCGTTTAAAGTGTTTTCAAGGGGATGACTACGAGATCTTGTATTTCTACGTGTTGTTTTATCTTGTGAAGAACAGTGAACAGAACATAATAATCATCTAAATCGGAGAAGTAGTTTCAATAAACGAATTCATTCGAGATAATTATTCAACAAGAAGGTATCAAATCTCCAAAATCAGAGAAAAAATTACATGCTGTTTATAGGCTGGTGGTAAAAACAGGAAAAATATCAACACAAAACAAGGCCCAAAGAGGTCTGTTTTGTGAAAAAGATGGTTAAAACATTACGTATTTCCGGAATAGGCAAACAGGCAAGACGTCTGTTTTTTGGAGATGCGGACGAGACGTTCACGATCCAGTCCTGTCCGTCAAAACAATCGATTTTATCACACTATTCTGTGACAGCAGGTTATATTTTAAGGAACGTTTTATACCGATACAGGACATAAAGGAAGGTCCAACAGACGGCAATATATCCCAAAGCCATGATCATGTCGTGTGTATTCGGAGTTGAAAAATAGGTGAACATACTTTTGAAGAAACCAGCGGCTTCTTCTGAAGTTCCAACTTCCGGAATGGAAAAGACCTTGGCCAGCCCCGCGAAAAAGAATTCATTGGCTTTATCGAATCCGATAATGCGTTGCGCCAGATAAATGGTAATGGAATTCATTCCAATAACGACGAAGAAATAACACCACCATCGGAAGCGCCAGACGTCGATAACCAGATAAAACAAGGCGAGCAAGAGATACGATAACCCTCCGACAAAACAGACAAAAGAACTGGTCCACAGTTTTTTGTTGATAGGAAATACATTATCCCAGCAGACTCCCGCAACGAGAAGGAGAGCGCCTATAATGATCAAGAGAAATACTTTTTTCCAGGGAGAAGATTCGGAGTTGGGACGAATCAATATACTTCCGGCCATGGCCCCTAAAAGAGCAGTAATAATGGCTGGAATAACGGATAAAATACCTTCCGGATCAAATATTTTATTATAAAGTCTTCCGGGAAGGCAGTTACGATCTACATATCCGACAATAGATCCTTCCATTGTAAAGTTCGAAGTGATTTTTTCATCGGGCTTTAAAACATGTTGAATACGATAGAGCCAGGCCTCTTTTGTAAAAGCTTCCTCCCCATTGGTATCCGGAGCGGGAACAATGGCTAGCAGAAGCCAATAAACGATCAGGACCGAAATGGTAATCAATACCTGTGTGAACCAACGTGTATTCATAAAGATCAATGCGGCACACATCCAGGCAATACCGATATGACCTAAAACACTGGCATAACGCATATTTTCGAAATCGAAAATAACTTTATTACCATAAATGATTCCAATCAGGACGAGAAGAAAGGCGCGCAGGAAGATTTTGAAGTTCATTCCGGAGACGCTTTTTCCTAAAGCTTTTTGTTTGGCCCAGGAATATGGAAATGAAACTCCGGCCAGGAAGAGGAAAAGAGGAAATATCATATCATGATGTTTAAAGCCATGCCAATCCGCATGAACCATGTGCTCGGCTATCGCTTGTGTTATATTATTCGGCAAACATTTCGCCAGGATAATAAAAAAGGCAGCTCCGCCCATAATAAAAAACATATTGAAACCGCGCAACGCGTCCAAGGAGAGAAGTCGTTGCGATTTTTCCTTGTGGGGATTCTGTAGAACAACTTGCTCTTTTTCTTCCCTATTATTGCTATCGACTTCCCTATTATTGCTATCCATTTCCATTTTATTACTATCCATTTCCCTATTATTACTATCCATTTCCATTTTTTTACATACTCCTGTAAAAACAGAGGTTAAGACTATTTAATATTTCTAAAATCAGAGATGGTATCGAATGTCAAATAGTTTGAATCGTGAAAATTAAATCCGAACCAAGCCAGGCGACAGACAAAAAAAATATCATTACCGACAAAACGCCAATCAATATACTGGAATCCCGTATTGGGGTCCGTATGCTGATAGATGATTTTATTTATGGTCCAATTCTTTAGATCGGGCGAAGAAACCAGAGCCAGAGTGTTTCGTTTTCCCTTTTGTCCGGGTGGAACCCAATTCGTTAACGACCAGTATCTTTTCGATACGTCATCGAACCGAATACAGAATTTGGACGATCCTCCCGGAAACTCCAGAATACCAACCTTTGGATCAAAAGAGAGCGTTTTTCCGTCTGCCGATAATTCGAGGCGCGCAACATGTGTTCCAATCGGTTCTTTTACCGATTCCAGACGCGCCAGAACCAATAAATTCCCCTGGAGATCCACCAAAACATTTCCCTCCAGCCAGCCATTGAATCTTGTATCGCCGCCCGGCCAATCTACGGTATTGGAACGTGTCCAGTTCGAAGCGTCCAAAAGATCACAATCGATAGGAGCACTAATCACCGCCATCTTGAACCAGGAAGGCCACGGTTTCCCTTTGGAATCAGCTTCGACATCAACCTGCCACCAAATACGCCCCTGATGAACGAGAATCGGAACAGGATCGGAATAATAGGAATCGTCGGAGAAAAGGAGCCCGGACTTCTCGTCCAGAGGAACCGTCCATGTTTTGCCTCCATCATTGGAACGACGAATCGCAATACAATGTCCGCTCTTGCCCTTAATGGCGGGACAACAATAACCGATCATATAAAGGGTGTCATTGTTAATCCGAAAAAGAGTACTACTGTTTTGCTGGGGAAATTCGCTCGTCTGCTGCCAGCTTTTCCCTTTATCTTTTGATTCGAAAACGGTCGTATGCTGGCCGCCGCTTCCCGTGCCGAACCAGTCGTGGGAGGCGACAAGAGTACCGTCCGATAACAATTCCATTGAGGGTGTCCCCAAATAGCAGTTTTCCCAATTACGACTGTAATCGATAACCGTGCCGGGAGGGGGAGGCGTATTCTCTTTTTGGGAATTCCGATTCGCCAAACCATTATTAGTCCCTGCTCCTGCATTAGTCTCTGCTCCTGTCAGGGAGGTCGTCCAAATACACAGCCATAGAACAATAATTGCCATAGTGAATGGTGACTTTTTCGTCATTGTTTTACCGCCTTTCATTCGTCTGTTTATTTTCGTCTGTTTATTAATGAATATTCGTCTATTTCCTGTTTTTTATTTATTATAATTGTTTAAGGGAGCGATTTCAAGAGATCGAATTAAATAACCGGGCGGTAATTTATCCAATGCGTTCTTAAAATAGGTATCTCTACTGACGGGTGTTTTTTCTGGAAATACCACCGATAGATCGTTAATTGAAATATTGCGACTTGGTTCCGAAACCATGGCTAACGTCAAGGTCTGACTGTTATTGACACATAGATCCACTAAATCATTAACAACGATCATATCCAAACGAATTGTTCCAGGACGAAAATCAACGGATTCCAGTTTGTCGTTCAGAAGTCGGACAGTACGATCTGCGGCCGAAACACGCAGGACTTGATCTTTTCCAAAAGTCAGAATCCAATCGTCCAGAGAATCGCGACGAGCCGGATCGAATGCCAGTTCGATCTGTATTCGAAAATTACCGGGTAACTGCGCCCATTGTTTTTCCTTGATTCGAACATTTTTTTCCTCCACACAGGGAGAACCTGTTGCCGGTATCATTTCTGGAACGAATTTTTCCGTTAAAAGACCGTTTGGCAATCGAATCAGTTCATGAAAGACAGCATTTCCGCCAAAGCCGCGCTGGCCGGTCCAGCCACATATTATTCGACGATTTTTTCCAAAAGGAGCCGTCTTCGGCACGTGGGGAATACCCTTCATCAAGACATTTGTTCCATTGGGAATATCCCAAGGTCCGTCCGGAGAATCGGATATTCGATAGTAACCGTTGGTATGACCGGCAATGGTATAGTATTTATCTCCCCAAACGAACCAGTCCGGACATTCCGGCTGCCCATCACGAGCCGTAAATATTGGAGGGCATAATGACCATTGCTTGAGATCGGGAGATACAGCGTGTAGCCAGCATCCCTTCGATTGAAACGAAGTCGTCGCGTATAAATGAAAAAGTCCGTCTCGATTACTCTTGTAAACGATGGGGTCCCGGGTACTCGACGAATATTCCTTCGGAAGGAAAAAGAGCGGTTCCGGAGCCTGTTTTGTAAAATGTATTCCATCTTTACTGGTAGAACAGGCCAGAAGACCATACAAACCATCAGATTTACCGTCCGGACGAACGTAGCCGAATGAACGATTGGCGTAAAAGGCATAATAAATTCCATCGTTCCAAAATAGAGAACCTGTACAAATGGAACCTTCATTCTGTCTCGTAATCGGAATAACAAAAGGTTGATGCTTCCAATGAACTAAATCGGTTGAAGTTGCCTGAATCCATTGATGGGCTCCCAAACCGTTTTTTGCGCCATGGCGATACTTGTCAAGTAAATAAACGAAATGAAAGACACCATCGTGAAAAAACGGCATACAGTCACCCACTCCATACTGATTAGGAGGACACCAGTATTGAAGTGACTCGTTATTTCCCCGATCCGTTCGTTCGCGTCTGTCGAAATGTTCTTTTCCGCCGGATAACGTTATTATTTCCTCTTCCGATAATGCCCGATTCCAAATGGCAATATGGTCGAAATCACCTTCGAATCCGGAAGAGATATTGCCCTTGTCATCTATTTGCGCGCCGATTAGGACGGGAAAATTATTCTTCCGAATATCGCCTAGCATGAAATCTTCGTCAACGCAACGACCATCAATAAAGAACTCCAGTTTGGCTCCGTCTTGTCGGAAAATAACGTCATGCCAATCGGTAGACGCCGTTTTTGGGGACCGCATCTCCGCAAATGGAGCGCGAACGGCGAGAAGGTTTTTGTTCTGACTGGTCCCCATTTCACCACCAAGAAAGTCATGAAAGGCATAGAGATTATAGGATAACTGAAGATGACCTCCATATTTGGAGAATACAGGACAATTTTCAGGAGTTGACGCTAAACGTAAACGAAGATAAATCGTCATGGTTCGTCCAGATAAATTCAATTCAGAGTCCGCTCCCTGGTTCGCCGATAGATATCCACCCTTTTTGATTCGAACTATTCGGCCATCGCCACCACGAAGCTTCGATTCTTCCAACTCGTTTCCTGTTAAAACTATTCCTGTTTGTACATCGCCAAATAGAGTTAATTGGCTGTTTCGACCGTTCGTATCATTTAAATCGCTAAATTGCCACAGAACAAGAGCATCCTCCCATGGTTCTGCTTTTATATAATGATTATTCGAAAAAAAGGACAGCACTAAAATTAAAAATATCCAACGTTTCATGATATTTCCTTGTTTTTGATAAATACGATAATGAAATCAAGAGGTCAAAAGACCTTTTGATTCCAATCATGGATCAATACTTCCGTTATTATAAATAAAGAATAGTGGCAAGTCAAGCAAAAGTTACCATGAAACTGAATTTCATGATAATTTATGATGTATTGTAATGTTATTATGTAACCATTCATGAACGATTTTGGTAATCATTCACGAACGATTTTGGAACCACGGATATCACGGATAAACAGAGATAGTCTACCGTAAAATACAATATTTTACAATAACAAACCAAATATTTATATCTGTTGTAATAAATAATTTTGTTGTAAAAATTTTTGTAATCATTCATGAACGATTTTGGAACCACGGATATTACGGATAAACAGAAATAGTCTACCGTAAAATACAATATTTAACAATAACAAACCAAATATTTATATCTGTTATAATAAATAAATTTGTCATAAAAATATATCTAATAACTATCTGTGAAAATCAGTGTTATTTGTGGTTTCACTTTATATCCGTGAACGGTTACGTTATTATATGGAGTGTACGATTAAGAACAGATAATCCATAATGGATATAACGATTTTATCTTCAATCTGTCATTCAATATCGAGTGACGTTCAAGACCAAAAAATTGTCCCTTCCGGTTAATAATCCAAATTCAAGAGCCCAAATATAGATACTCAAGGTTGTTATAAACGTCTATTTTTCAAAACAGGCGAGACACCTGTTTTGGAGGACGCGGACGAGACGTCCACGCTCCCGGGAAATGCCAATATATAACGTCGTACAGTATAATATAATATGTAAAATATAATATGTATAATATAATATGTATAATATAATATGTAAAATGATAAAGGAACCTGTTGTCAAGAATGGCAAAATAGAATTTCAGAAGGACCAATGTCAGAAGGACCAATGTATTAAATTTATAGTTAATACTTGACAATTATCGTGGAAAACGTAGACTTTTGTATAGAGTTCCTCTAAACGAATATCGGAAAACGGTTCTAAAGCCATTTTTCAATCATTGAGATTTTGTCTGGACCGTATTTTGAGTATACAGGCCGGAATATTGTGCGTCCGAGGAGGTTTTATAAAATATCCTTGTGTCTATTTAAAAATAAAGGTGTACCGATTCATGACCATAGAGAAAACGAAAGACGACAGGACGGCGGAGGAAATTATACAATATTTTTCAGCGAATCTTCATTCATCGGCAGATCCGCAACTTCATGCCGCATTACAGGAAAAAAACGCGAAAAAACTCTGGGCGTCCTGGTGTTACCACTGTAACAAGCGTATGACATTTTTTTATCCAAATGAACTGATTAGACTTTTGATTCCCGAACTTCGACAAAAGTGTTACGAGGACCCACAGAATCCCTATCAAAAATATGCCGTTCAGTCTTTTATGGTCTATTCGATCGAGAACGCCTTTCAGATTAATAGTCCCCGGGAATGGATCCAAAATGTCTCGGATTTATCGAAACTTCTCAATCAATTTGCAAAACTTCCCTATCCGGAAGAACTTCCGTTATGCCATCAATTATTGATGGGAGAATATCAGTTTCTTTTTGGACAACTCTATCCGGACCTGATACCGTTTTGTACCATGGTGTCCGATGGTGTAAAACAGTTGAATTATGGACTTCAATCATTTGTAGACGAACAAGGTCTTCCTCGTCCTTGTTATCTTGATCAGTTACGATCATTACTGGCCTGCTGGACGCGCGCCCAAAATATAGCGTTCAAGAGTCGAGAAGTACTGTTTTCCGATAATAATAAAAAACGTTTTGAATGGGTTGTTCTTCAATGCCTTCGATGGATGCGTCCAGACGGAACGACCGTTTTTTCTCCATACAAACCCTCCAGCACGGAAGTCAAGCCGGTTTTCAATTCCTTTATAAATATACTTAAAGACGCATTTTTATTTGATGCCGATAAAGACGATTCACAAATTGCGGAAATGATTTTTGCCCAAGATCTGAAAAAAAAGGAGTTTTCTTCTTTCCCGGAGAAAACAAAAGTCGATATCGATGAATTGCCCGAAGGATTCATGGAAGCTTCCTGTTTTGCATCCGAACACAGGATTGCCGTTTTACGTAAAAGTTGGAATCTTCAATCACCCGCCCTTTATCTCGCAACCGATTTTGGAAATCAACATCAGCTTGATTTCAGGAAGATTTCAACTCCATCATTACAAATGTTAAAAGAATTCGAGCATACAACGGAAGTACAAAATTCGGTCAGAATGAATGCTTCTTCCCCTGATATTCAGATGGAATTCTTCTGGAAGAAGAAAATGTTCTTCTGTGGCGACTGGAAAACGTCTATTCATATAGATGACCAGAAACTCCAACCGATAGGAAACTGGCACGTTCTCTGTCAAGATATTGACAGTAACTATGCCTACATGGAATGGGAATTGCCACTAACTAAAAATTATCATCTTGAACGTCTTGTTCTAATGATTTTTAAGGAGGATTTTTTACTGCTGGCCGATACCCTTCTTCCCAATGATCCTAAAACAATGACGGACGTCGATATACAGTATAAAACAACGCTTCCCTTGTGCAAAAATCTGATGTTCGGATCGCCCTCGGATGCCATGGAGTTGATAACCGTTCCCGGTAAAGGTAAAAGAGCGATTGTATATCCTGTTATGTCGATTATTCCTCCCGCACTGCCCGAATGGCGTTCCAACGATCCACAACATATGTCATTGGTACAGCAGAAACAGGAAATACTTCAGAAGTACAATGTTTGCGGAAAAGCGTTATTTATGCCACTTCTCTTTAATCTGAACGAGCAACGTGCCAAAACAACATGCACCTGGCGCCAGTTGACCGTGGGGGAAAACATGGAAGCAGTCTCCAGAAATCGTGCCGTCGGATATCGGATCCAATTGGGAACCGAACAATACATTATTTATCGATCTCTGGAAGAATGTAAATGCCGAACCTTGCTCGGACATCATCTGAACAGTGAATTTATGTTTGCTTCCTTCGATCCTCAACAAGGTGTCCATTCAATAATTGAAGTGGAACGCAATTAAGCCAAATAAAAATAAAGGAATTTATCATGCTCAATCAGGAAAAAGATACCAATGATTTTTCGGAAGATGAAGTTATCTTCCAGACAAAGATATTCGATGTTGTTCAGCGTTATCAAACAGGATTAAGCGGCGAGCGTCATAAACGTTATGTCGTCCGTAATAAAGGGGCTGTAGCCATTTTACCGATCATGCCGGACGGACGAATCATATTAATCAAACAATTTCGTTCTCCGGCCCAGAAATATATTTGGGAGATTCCGGCCGGAACCCGTGAACTCAATGAAGATCCACTTCATACGGCTAATCGGGAATTAATAGAGGAAACCGGTTATAAAGCGGGCAATATGACCCTCTTGTACAAATTTTTCTCCTCGCCCGGGATTTTTCAGGAGTATCTCTATCTCTACAAGGCCACCGATCTCGTTCAAAGAGAGCAACAATTGGAAGATGGAGAAGATCTGACCCTCTATTATAAAACCAAAGAAGAGGTATTAGCCATGCTTAAAGACGGTACGATCGAGGACGCGAAAACAATTCTGGCTCTGTTGACATTATTTGCGGAAATATGAATAATTGTTTTCGAACGGGCAGTATGAAATGGACTTTTTTTCTTTTTCCGATCCTGCTGCTCCTGTTAATGTATACCTCCTCCCTGCTTCCATTAACCTGGGATGAAGGTGATTCCATGGAACGAGTGGACGCACTTTTACGTTTTTATCCTGGGGAAGGTTATGCGGAATCACGGGAGTCCCTGCAATGTTATCCGGCGGGCTGGAATCATGTTACCCGTTGGGAAGGGCATCCTGCCGGATATACAGAATTGATTGCCCTGGGAAAGAAAACGATCGATCAAGTGAACGCTTTTTTTCCTCCGGAGATATCGGTCGGTGAATCCATTTCCAGGGACGGTTCCTTCTATCTGTTTAGCAGACAGGGTGGATTTTCACCTCGTGTTGCCTGGCGTTTTGGACCGGTATCGTTATTTGCCCTGGCCCTCTGTTGTGTCTTCTATCGGATAACGTTGGTATTTGGCAGAACGGCGGCCTTTTTTGCCATTGGCTCGATTCTTCTAATACCACGTCTATTTGCCCATGTACATATTGCCGCTTGTGATTCACCACTGATTTCACTTTGGTTGATCTCTTGGTCCGTATTTCCACGTGAAAAAGCGTCCTGGCCTCTGTATCTTCTATGGGGATGCGTTCTGGGTTCTGTTATGTCCGTTAAATTTACAGGTTGGATTGTTCCCGTTCCTTTTATACTGTTCCTCGTTATGACCTGGAAATCACAATGGAATATTCCAAGACGATTCCATTTGATTTTAGCCGCGTTTTGTGTTGCTCTCCTGACCTTTTTTCTCTTGAATCCGCCGTTATGGCCCGATCCCTGGAATGGAATAAAGACGTTTTTGGAACTGAATTTATCGCGAAAAGACTATAATATCGCTATTTGTTTTCTCGGGAAAATATATAATCTTCGTTATACTCTTCCCTGGTATAATACCATGTTTTGGACGGAGATAACCATGCCACTTCCACTGCTCCTCTTTATTCCGATAACGCTGGTCCGCTATTTCGGAGAAAAGACCTTTTCGCGCGGAGTATCGGAACCGAATCCATTATTTCCCCGGGAAGTACTTCTGATACTCCTGAACGCTATGACTCTTTTAGTCATTCGTTCATTACCGAATACTCCGGTTCATGACGGTGTTCGACTGTTCATTGCGGTATTTCCCTTTTTAGGGATTCTGTCCGGACTCGGAGCGGCGGTACTCTGGAATACAAAACGATCCATCGTGCAAAAACACGTTCTTCGTATTACAATCGCAATTATTTATGGGGGACTGGTATGGAATATGTATTGTTACGCGCCGCAATGGCTCTCCTTCTATAATGTGGTAATAGGTGGGCCACGTGGAGCACTCAAGGCCGGTATGGAACCGACCTATTATTGGGATTCCGTTGATCGGGAAGTATTTCATGAATTGAATAAACGAAGTGATTCCCCCTCCGATAAAGTATTATTTGGCGCCCATTCGATTTTAACAATTCATCGATATCGTTATTGGCAAGACCTTCATGCCGAGGCGGGTTCTATTTCCCAATACAAGAGTTTCGAGGAACTAAAAGATTATCGCTGGTACGTTCTTCAGATACGACAGAGTGGTTTTTCCCCCTTTGATATTGAGGTTATGAAGACCCGCAAACCCGTATTTGTAAAGCGGGTAGCAGGCTGTCCCGTCCTCTGTATTTATGATTTGAAACAGCGGTAAATAACAGGCTGTAGCATTGGAATTGGACTGTTTTGAGGTATTATTTATACGGTACAGATCTTGAGATGTTAGAGGTTTTGGTCAAGCGAGATGAAAAATATGGGGGGAGGATAATATCCCCCTCCATTCAAGCCCGGATTTTATAAAAGAGCAGTGGTTTCTTTATAGCCGAAGAGAATATTGAAATTTTGAACAGCGGCGCCGGACGCGCCTTTTATCAGATTGTCAATAACGGAAATTAGGAGGAGACGTCCTCCGACGATACGAGCCGTAATGTGACATCGATTGGTAAAGGCGACATCTTTTGTCTTCGGAAGATCCTGAACAATTTGTACAAACGGTTCATTTTGATAAAACGAACGAAGCAGGTCGAGAACATCTTCTTCTTTTAAACCGTTTTTTTTGATTTTGGAATAGGAGACAGTCAAAATACCGCGGTCCATAGGTGTTAAATGGGGCGTAAAAATGACATCCGGAACAACGCCGGAGGCATCACCGAGAACCTGATTGATTTCCGGCGTATGACGATGGGTACCAACGGCATAGGCGGCAATTGATTCATTACATTCCGGATAGATATTTTTCATGGAAGGTTTACGTCCAGCCCCGGAGACACCACTTTTGGAATCAATGATAATATCCTGCGATTCAACCAAGCCCATCTTTAAGACAGGAGCAAGAGGCAAAATGGCCGAAGTGGGATAACATCCGGGATTGGCAACGAGGTTAGCCCCTTGAATATCCTTCCGGAATAATTCCGGAAGGCCGTAGGGAACTTTTCCCAAACGATCGGCGTCGGGATGCGCCACTCCATACCATTTTTGAAAAACTTCAGGAGAATGAAGTCGATAATCGGCTCCGAAGTCGATAACACGCGATCCGGCCGCTAAAAGAGCGGGAGCAACCGCAGCCGTAGCGGTATGGGGCAGACAACTAAAGACACATTCAGCGCGCCGCGCAATTTCTTCCGTCCTCAAATTTTCCAACTTTAACGAGAGTTGCCCGGTTAAAGAGGGATGAACAAGATCGACCGGGGCCGTTTCTTCTCGACTTGTCAGCGCTGTTATTTTCGCGTCTGGATGACGTAATAACAGTTTCATTAATTCCAAGGCTGTAAATCCTGTAGCTCCCAAAATTGCAATCGTAGTCATTTTAGTTTTTCTTCTTTCCGACAAAGATATAATAGGGCATTTTCCACCAGAAGAGAGGGAAATAGGGAACCCGTCCCTTCGCCTCCGTTAAATGAAACTTCTCAAAATGGTGCAGTAGATACGGAATATGATCCTTCGACGGATAAACATTATCACAAGCAAACCAGACCGGCCAGAAAGAACGGGTTAGCCAACCATGCCGTTTGAGTCCTTCCATGGGGAATTTACGGGCGAGATAAAAATCGACCACCCCAATATAACCGCCCGGCTTGAGAATTTTCTCCGCCTGCTCCAATGCGGCAAACCAGTCCGGAATCATAGTCAGGGAATACGAAAACGTAACCACATCGACCAATCCTTCCGGAGGAACCCATTGTGTAGCGTCTGCATGAACCGTCTCAACATTCGTCCAACCAGCATCTTGAATACGCTTGTCGGCCACCTTGAGAAGGGAGGATGCTAAATCAACGACATAAACTTTCTTTAGGCCCTTGAGTTTATCGTCTGACGCGTTATTGTCATAGAAATTAGCGAGATTCGATCCGGTTCCACCGCCAATATCGGCCCACGTCATTCCCTTGGTGTAGGGAATCGAATCCCATAATTCAGGACGCCCCTTGAGGAGGCGTTTCCGAAAACTGTCATAGGCGTCAGCCTGTCCACTATAAAAGCTGTCCAGACGCGTGGCATGATCTTTCCCGCGAATTGGCTGAACGGCCATATGATAGAGTACTTTTAAATCTGCCAGTATGCTCATTTTCGATTTCCATTCAGTTCCGCAATGTAGAAACTACCGTAGGTATGAACGCGGTCCTTCTGATGAAGTTCCGCCGCCAGTTCCGGATTCATTTTTAATAATGTTCCCAATTCAACTTCCTTGCCTTGCCATTGAACTGGTACCGTTTGAATATAATCCGTGCGAAGTCCACCACTACGCCATATTATAATACAATTTTCCGTCTTCTTCTCCAGGATAGCGTCCCATTCACTAACGAGTGCTTCATGCAGGCTTTCTGACAACCAGTCCATATGATCTAAAAGGACAAAGCGTGAAATTTTACCATCATATTTACGTAAAAAACCTTCCACAGTATCCGTATACACACTAATATTATCAACGAGCCCATTTTTGAGTTTCTGGAAATTTTCTTTTTCCAAATATTCCGGGCAACAGTTTTTTGTATAGGACCCGGTTGCATAGACACACCAGAAGTAATTGTCCTGAATGGGTAGTTCGCCAAAAATAGCGTCCATAAAATCCTGCATGAACTTGAGAGTACCCCCGGGATATGTTTTTTCAATCTGATTTCGCTGGGCCCGAGGTACTCCGAGCATGGAGAGCGTCGTATCCCGATTCATGAAAAAACGCATGGTACGCGTCCAAAATCGTTTCCGAATCTGATTGTACCAGATCTCCTTTTGATCTTCCAGTGTATTGCACGCCAGTAATTTATCAACATAGGGGCGTAATTTAATCAGATGGGTTACATAGAAATTAATTTTTTTAGCAAAATAACCGGTTGTTCCACAGAAATAATAGGAAGTTGTTCGGCCTGCGAAATATTTTTTTAATTTACGATCCCAAAACATCTGTGCGGACGGACTGAGATGTTGACGAAGTTTATTTTTGTAGACGTCTCTAATGTCGGGATAATGACCGGTCCCGAAAATCGCAAAAAAAGTTTCGTAATCCAGTTCCTTGATTCCCGCTATTTTAAGTTCAAGAACAGCATTTTGACGATAATTCATATCGACCGCATAAACGTGATTCAAGCCCGTTAAGGCGTATGAAAGAGCATTGCAGCCTGCCGATGTAATAACCAAAAGATTATCCTCCGGTCCCAATTTTAACGCAACCTTGTCCAAACGCGGATCTTCCCAGCATGTATTATAAACGAGATGATGCCCATGGATGAAGTTAAAAACCTTCCCACTAATCCATTCCTTAATCGGCATGAATATAATAGCCTCCTGAATTAAAAATAATAACAAATATAACCAAAAAATAAAAACTATTATATACGAAAGATTCGAATCCGTACAGGGTTTATGGTACAAGTTTTTCTTGTTCTTTTTTTTGTAACTGTTGTGGATTGAGGATAACAGGAGGATTATTAAGGCGCCAGGCAATCTCTTGAAGAATATATTGTTCCAGGGGGCAATTTCGCCCCATCGGAATCCAGCCGTCGTTTGGAGCACTTGGTCCCGTAGGCAATTCCATTTGACTCAAATCGTCTGTAAAAGTAAAATGAGATCCCGAAGTCTGGGAATTCATGGGACGCGGCAGATTTTCCAATTCGTTATAAACCGCTAAATGAATCATGAAACCATTTTCTTCCGGAACGATGCGTACAATCGCGTATCGTCGAATTGTCTGAAATGTTGCCTCCAATCGCTGGTTAATATCGACGGAGTTTTTTTTCCAGGGCTGTAAAACGCCCGCCGCTATTACCGGTTTCGTTTCGATTCGTCCTTCCGTTCGCGCGGTGGAAATAACATTGTCTTTATTTCGTATATTACGCGATTGAATTGGACTTTCATGCTCAATCGGAAAATAATTCTCAAGGACATCAATAACGCCCTCCCAAACCCATTCCGGATTATCAACCCGAACAAATAACGGATTTAGATTATATTCTTCCGTTGATGCCACCATTAAAGAAGGAACCTTTTCCGCCGGACCACTCGCACAGCCGGATAAAAATATTGGAATAATAAAAATTCCCATCCAGAAAACGACCCCAAAGATCTGTTTCAAAGGCAATAATAAAGAAAAGGGAGACGGGAAGACAATGCCGACCACCTTGGAATCAGCATAGACTATCCGACCTTTTTTCCTGTCGTGATTCCAAACCAACGATAAAAAAGCCGGCATTTTACAATCATTCTCCTTCAATAAAATTATACGGTTAACCCCAAATGGTGTTTTCGAAAAACACGGTTTTGTTAAGTATGGTCTATTTTATAAAATGACGCAAGGGCAAAATATTTTATTAAAAGCTCAAGAGGAGTCCTAAACTCCCCAAATGATTGGTTTGATGTTTATTGGCCAACAGATCGTAGTCGGCAGTAAAAGCAATTTTATTGAATAGAGTCAATCGGAGTCCGGCGCCCCCCTGGAAGAAATCACGACCGGGATCCCCGTCAAATATAAATTGAGTCGGGATAACCGTTCCGGGAATCCGACTAAATGTCATCGTATAAATTGGATCGTTTTCCTCCATTAACTGATGAACCCAGGCACCACGAACCTGAACGTTAAAGGTCTTTAAAAAACCGAGATTTAAATTGATTCGCGCCCCCATGGTACTGTAAAATGCCTTGTATTTGTCTTTATCATCGAGAACGACCCCGTTCAATCGATCAAATGAATCATGCTGCAATGTATTATACATGAGTGAAGTGTACGGCTTAAAAACAAACAGACCCGCTTTCTGTAACTCGGCCCCCGCCTCAAAAAGACCATTGACTTGATATCCGTCAAATTCGGATTCCCAGTTCCTATACAGATCTGTATAGGCATATTCATCCATACCACCCGACGCTTGAACCACAAAATAGATGTTATCATACTTGTAATGAAGTCCCAATCCTCCTAAATTTGTCGTCTGCACGTCCTTCCAGTCCGACTCAAATTTGGTTGTCCCTACATTATAATTATAATAGCCGAAGAGGGTTAAATTTGTCCCTAATCGATAATTCAGACCAATCATTCCTCCCTTTAAATCCTGATCCAATTCATGATTTTCAATATTCGTATCCAATTTACCCGCCCCAAGTTCAAAATTCCCCCATAATTTCATTTTTCCGAGTGATGGCATGGAAAGTGCACCACGCATAATCGTTTCCTGCGCGTAATCAAGATTATTATCCTGTGCCAAACTACGGCCTGGTCCCAATAATGTAAAGACCACACCAAGGCATAAAAGATAAAAACAGTTGAGTTTTATCCGCTTGTTCATTGCCAATAACCCCGAAATATGTTTTGAACGATACCAAATTTTCTCCGAAAATACAATCAAAATTCGTTTAAACCGGAATTTCGTTCGATCACCTTCTCTATTAAAACAATACACTATAATTATTATCGGCATAATCGTTATAAAGGTTAAATTTTTATTTAATGCTTTTTGTGCGTATTGTTATAGAATGGAGGAATTCGTGATCCTATTACGTGGGACTAATATTATACGGAGCTAATATTACAGGAGATTGATATTACAGAAGATTGATATTACAGAAGATTGATGCGGAATGGTATAAATTTTCTACCGTTTACAGGTGGTAATTCAAGCGGGAAAACCATGCTTGAAAAATATACTAAAAGAGGTCTGTTTTGTAGAAAAGGTGGATAAAGCGTTAGAATTTTTTGTAGAGAGGAGTAGGGGACGTTCCAATTCCAGGAGTATGTCAAATGTTTCGGTCCATTCCTATTTTATACTCAAGGTCGTTATAAAAGTCTATTTTTCAAAACAGGCGAGACGTCCGCGTTCCAGTTAACTCCGTTTTTCAGGGGAATAAAACAGGCGAAACGCCTGTTTTCCCGGCTGTGCGGACGAGACGTCCGCGTTCCAGTCAACTCCGTTTTTTGGGGGAATAAAACAGGCGAGACGCCTGTTTTCCCGGCATTGCGGACGAGACGTCCGCGTTCCAGTCAACTCCGTTTTTGGGAATAAAACAGGCGAGACGCCTGTTTTCCCGGCAGTGCGGACGAGACGTCCGCGTTCCAGTCAACTCCGTTTTTCAGGGGAATAAAACAGGCGAGACGCCTGTTTTCCCGGCATTGCGGACGAGACGTCCATAC
>CAYUAP010000106.1:0-16943 GCA_964442735.1 uncultured Planctomycetaceae bacterium
TATCTGTGTTTATCCGTGATATCCGTGGTTCCAAAATCGTTCGTGAATGATTACCTAATTTTATTAGGTGCAATCTTCATTTTGGTCTGTATTTAAACCATTTGATTATCACCTCCCTCCCAAAATTGTTTTTCAGGGAGAGACATTGGAATACCCGCCTTTTCAGAATACCGGGAACCATCCTTTTTAAAAGTTACACCTAATTTTAAATACAATAATTGTCTTGAACAGCATTCGATATTATGTTATACTTGTTTTATCGGTATTTTGTCTTGACAAAAGAAGAAGGGGTCAAAAAATATTATATCACGTTTAGAAGAGTAAAACGGGAAGAATATGATGGGAAAATCAAACAACGGTTTTACACTGCTGGAAATAGTTATTGTATTGGCCATTCTAATGGTTAGTCTGGATGTACTTTCTCGATTGATGACCGCTTCATTAAACCAGTCGGTATCGACGGAAGAGGACACGGAAATACAAATAACCTGCCAAAATATGCTGAATACGATTGCATCAGGCGCCATAGAGATATCAGGGGCCCAATCGTTTGAAATACCGGGATTTCCTTTATGGTCACTCAATTTAACAGCCAGAGAAGGAATTCTTCCTTCTCTGGTGGAGATTACACTTTCCGCACAAAAATATGAAGAAACCCAGGAAATATCGCCGGATGACCCGAATCGTTACATTGTCTCCAGAATTCCTGTTAGCGGTCGTTGTATAATATTAACCCAATGGATCAAACGTGATACACTTCGATTTCAGAAGGGAGAAGCACCTCAATCGGCACAATCAATTCCAACAACAGAAACAACCATGGAAACGATTCCAGACGATATTTTTAAAGTCACGGATTCCATGAAAACGGAGGAAGGCGTAAAACCCGAATCTGGTGAAAACTCCGATATTTTTAAAGAAGCCGGTATTTTTTCTTCACAAACTTCGTCTGGTGAAAATACGGAAACGACACCTAAAGAGCCATAATTCAGGTGTTTTTAATTTATGGAGTATAAAATTTTTAATATTTTTCCTTAATAAAGATACCCCCATTAATGTAAAATAGGTAAATTTTTTATTTATATCCTTAATTCTACCCTTGTCAAAAAATAAATAATAATTAAAATATAGTTTTTAAAGATCCTGTAATGGGGATCGTTTTACAATAAAAGAAGATCGATAGTGCATTGATTTTCAAAAAAAGATTTAGTAATATAATTCAGGTAGAAACAGATGTCCAGACCACCGGCACCATTTAAAAAGAACAAGATTAATAAAAAACGAACAAAGAATAAAGTCCGAGCGAAGAAAAAGGATCCTCTATTCGTAGACGGAAAACGACCTCGACCGATGTATGTCGATTATAAGGACGTAGAACTTCTTAAAAAGTTGACGAGTCGTCAGGGTAAAATTATCAGTCGCCGTAAAACGGGATGTTGTGCTGTCAGCCAAAGTGCTGTTGCCGCCGCAATCAAAAGAGCCCGTTTTATGGCTCTTATGCCTTATGTAGGAGACTGATTCACCTTTATTTCAATTCCTGTACTGTCGTTTTTTCTATGAACGACTTTAGGAATTGTTTTGGTGATATTCTTGATCGATTTTGAATTTATTGAAGTGAAAATTCTATGGGAAAAATACCTTCATTAGTTCAATAGTTAAATTAAGCTGATTCAATAAAGGTTTTGTGGTTTTTGCGCAATTGAAGCACACGGCGGAGAAAGTGTGTCCTGTTAATGGCGTGAAAATTACGAAACCTTTTTTTTCTTGGAGAACGAAATTATGATGACAGAAGCAGCACAAAAGGCGGATACATTAATCGAGGCGATGAAATGGATTCGGGAACATCGCGGCAAGACAACAGTAATTAAGGTTGGCGGAAGTTTAATGGATGATTCCTGCGCCATGATGCATCTTCTGTTAGACGCTGTTTTTATGGAAACGGTTGGAATGCATCCTGTTATTGTCCACGGAGGTGGCAAAGCGATTAGTAATATGATGACGCAGAAGGGGATAGAGCCTGTCTTTATTCAAGGGCGTCGTTATACAGATGATATTTCCCTGGATATTGTACGCCAGGTACTTGCCTGCGATATTCCTCAAAAATTGGTGGATGAAGTTACCATGTATGGTGGACAGGCCATGGCGTTTGCCGATTACAATCACAATACGGTTCTCTATGGCAAAAAAGCGGAATTCAAGGATGAAAACGGCAATATTTTAGATTTAGGCAATGTTGGAACGGTAACCCGGGTCGATATCGATTCACTTCAAAAGGCGATGTCACAGGGTTATATTCCCATTATTCCTTCGTACACTTTATTGGACGACGGAAGTGGTAAAGGACTCAATGTTAATGCGGATATAGCAGCCACAAAAGTGGCTAAAGCACTTAAAGCCGATAAATTGGTCTTTGTCAGTGAAGTCAACGGAGTGCGAAAAGATCCCAACGATCCCAATTCCATGATTAGTTCCCTAACGGTTAAGGATGCCAGGGAACTGTTAGCGTCCGGTTCCATTGTCGGTGGAATGATTCCAAAAATACAATCATGTCTGGAAACCATTGAAGGCGGCGTGGAACGTATTCATATTATTAACGGAAAAATACGACATTCACTCCTGATGGAAATTTTTACCAGCGAAGGTGTTGGTACGGTTATTTTACAAAACAAGAAAGCATAAAGGGTCGGTCATGGCCAGAAGTTCAAAAGAAATTATTGCGTTATTTGATTCATACGTTATTCCAAACTACAAACGTTATCCAGTGGCACTTGTTCGCGGTGAAGGACCATTTGTTTGGGATGCCGAAGGAAATCGTTATCTGGATTTCTTTCCCGGATGGGGATGCAATCTTTTTGGACATTGTCCAAAACCCGTTGTAAAAGCGATACAGGACCAAGTAACCCGACTCCTGCACATTCCGAATTCTTGGTATACCGAAGAACAAGGATTATGGGCAAAAATGCTCGCCGAACATTCCTACGGCGGGCAGTCTTTCTTCTGTAATTCGGGAACGGAAGCAAACGAAGGGGCCATAAAACTGGTACGTATGCACGCTCCGGAAAACAAATATAAAATAATAACCTTTCAAGGTTCATTCCATGGCCGAACGATGGGTTCGATAACAGCAACGGCACAACCGAAATATCATAAAGGAATTGAGCCGCTTTTACCCGGCTTTACCTATGTTCAATATGGGAATCTGCCTGCCGTAGAGGAGGCAATAGACGACGAAACCGCCGCAATTATGATCGAACCGATTCAAGGAGAAGGCGGAGTACGTATTCCTCCGGAAGGATTCCTTCAGGGCCTGCGTAAATTATGTGACGAACGAGGACTATTACTTGTTTTTGATGAAGTACAGACAGGTTGTGGTCGAACTGGAGAATGGCTTGCGGGCCAATATTTTGGAGTAACGCCCGATATTACAACTCTAGCCAAAACGATTTGTAGTGGTATTGCTGCCGGAGCTATTATGACGAAGAAGGAGATTGCCCCCAGTTTACGGCCCGGAATGCACGCCGCCACCTTCGGTGGTAATCCAGTGGCTGCAGCTGCCGGTATTGCCACGATTAAAATGGTCGATGACGAAGGTCTGCTGGATCAGGCGAAAAAAATCGGCGAGCGTTTTAAATCACGACTGCAAAAAATGGCGGAAGGCCTTGATATTATTCAAGATGTACGTGTCGTCGGGGCCATGATCGGAATCGAACTTCGAATTGAAGGAGGATTCTGCGTCGAGCAGTGTATGAAAAAGAATCTTCTGATTAACTGTACGCAGGGGAATGTTATTCGTTTACTTCCTGCGGTTAATACTCCCCTAAAGGTAGTCGATGAAGGTTTGGATATTATAGAGGAAGTCCTCAGAAAGGGAGCCTGGTAATGAAAAAGGTACGTCATTTTATAACCTTTTCCGATGTTAAAAATGATGAATTGGAAACGATTCTACAAATATCGGAAGACATAAAGAAGGAATGGAGTCAAGGTATTCGGCAAAAATATCTTGAAGGAAAAGTACTGGCGATGATTTTCGAGAAGATGTCGCTTCGAACCAGGGTCAGTTTCGAGACCGGAATGATTCAAATGGGGGGAGGTTCCATCTATCTTGATAACCAGCACATTGGATTTGGCGTTCGTGAATCAATTAAGGATATTGGCGGTGTTTTAAGTTCCATGGTTGATGCCATTGTTTTTCGGGCGAAAAGTCATACCTCGGTAACATCCCTGGCCAAATACAGTACCTGTCCAATTATAAACGCATTAACGGATCGAGCCCATCCCTGTCAGGCGTTAGCCGATATATTGACAGTCAAGGAAGAATTTGGTACACTAAAGAATATTCGCGTGGCCTGGGTTGGTGATGCCAATAATGTGGCCGCCAGTTTAATTGCCATTGCGGCCAAATTGGGTGTTCAGGTATCCATTTCCTCGCCCGTCGGTTATGAATTTTCCGCGAGTGCCCTCAAACGGTTGGTTGGTAGTCGTCCTGCGAATGGATTCGATATAAAGGTTATTACGGATCCCCGTCTGGCGGTCGCCGGAGCGGATGCTGTTTATACCGATGTTTGGGTTAGTATGGGGCAGGAAAAAGAAGAAGAAAAGCGTAAAGCCGCTTTTGCCGATTGGCAGGTCAATGAAAAACTAATGAAATGTACCCGAAAAAAACATTCCATATTTCTTCATTGTTTACCGGCCCGACGTGGCCTGGAGGTTACAGACGAGGTTATTGATTCGCCACAGAGTCGCGTTATAACCCAAGCTTCCAATCGACTTCATGCCCAAAAAGGACTCCTTTACTGGCTTCTTCGGTAATTTCCATTTTACTCAAACAGTAAATATTTTTATTTGTAACCACGATTAACACTGTTATTCATGGATTGTTTTTGTAAACAATGTTTGTTATGATAAATTATTCATTATATTATATTTTTGATTTGTAATTATAAAGTACTGTATTATAAAGTACTGTAATTATTATAAAGTACTGTAATTATCGGTAACAATCCATATCTGTGTTTCTAAAATGTATCGTGGTTATATATGTATTGTAGTTATATAATGTATCGTAGTTATATAATGTATCGTAGTTATATAATGTATCGTAGTTATATATTGAGAGATTTCGTGGGGTGTTATTTAAAATACGAGACATAAATGAGTAAAAAAAACACCAATCGAACAAAAAATAAAGGGGAACGACTTGCGGCCCCCCAAAATGCGGAAGTGTTTCCCAAAAAACGAAAGTTGTCCAGGTCATGGAATTTTATTCCGTCTTTAAAGGTCTGTTACAGCTTGGAGTTTCTGTTTTTCTTTTTCTTGTGGTGGCTGTTTTCCTTCCGATACGATAATCTGCTTTATGTCGTCTGGCACCATGAAGGTTTTTATCTTGAATGGGAAACCATTTCGGAAGCTTTTACCTATATCAGTGAACCGTTAACCCGTTTTTCATCACTGATTATACAACTATTTGCCTTCCCATTTTGGGGCGGTTTGTTAATGTCGATCCTTGGAGTAGTAATTGTCCACTGTTTGGCTCGAAGGATATTCCGTAATGGATTCGGCCTGATTTATGCGGTTTTGTTATCGTTATATTTAATAGTGGTATTGACCCGACAGGGATATTACATTTTTGGATTTCGTTCGTTTGCTTTTTTCTTCCAATTATTTATCGGTCTGGTTATATCAAGTCTATTGATCAACTGCTATTATCGATTGAGAACAACTCAAAATCGAATACTGTTTGCGTTACTGGCAATAGGATTCGGTTATCCTTTTGTGGGTTCGATCATTCTCTGTTACGGTCTCTATTTTATTAAAGTGGAGATGGATGAATTTCGATTTTCCCATGAAAAAAAACCGAATCACCAGATCGGACAGATTAACCGTTCGGTTCCCTGGAAACGACTTCTGTTTTTAACGGTTCTGACTTGGGGAACCCCCTTTGTCTGGTATCCGTTTTATTCGGCCCGTATTCCGCTTTGTATGTTATACGCGAATAATTTTTATTATCGGGAAATTACACTGGTGGATTTAGCCACAGTAGCGATCAACCATATCTATGGACTCGTATTTGTGGGTTTACTAATTATTCCCGTTTTAATCAGTCTGTTTCTTTTTTTACTCAAATTGAATCCTGCATGGCGCGGCAATCATTTCAAACAGAATCGTCAAAACGTGACGATGGAAGGAATAACGGAAGACAATGTTTTAGGAGAAGGTACTCCATTAAAACCACTCCCATTGGGAACGCCGTTGATTTTGGTTGTAATACCGTTTCTTCTGCTGACCACAGTTCTACTAGCACGCCATGATGCCCCCTTCATGACAGCGCTGGCCATGATGCGTCCATTTGAGGAGAAGAATTGGGAAAAAATAATTGAATTGGAAGGGAAGTTAAAAACATCGCTTCTACCTTTAATTGAACTTCGGAAACAGGCACAATTAGAAACGAATACACTAACAGAACATTGTTTTGACCGTGTTTATGACTATCAGATCTCCCAGGATCTTGTTTCGGTCTCCTCGTTTCGAATCTATGGCTTGGAACTAATGATGCTCAATGGGAATATCAATCATTCCTATCGACATACAATGAACGATTTTCAATTTCGGCGGAACGAATCACCACACCAATTGAAAATATTATTTTGGGGAGCTCTCTTTAACGAAGAATATATTCTGGCAGAACGTTATCTTTTGCGATTGGAGCGAACACCATTTCGACAGCGTTGGTGTCGAGAACTGCGTACAATTTGGGAGACGTGTCAAAACAATAGTAATACCGACAATATACCGGAGGATATAAAGGAGAAAATAAAGTATGTTGAGTTGATTCGATCCTTGCGTCCGGTACAAGACTATCTTGGTGGAGATGACCTTCATTATCTTCCCTGTGTAACCTATGCGAGTCGATTCCGGGAGACAGCGGCACTTCCGGTGAAATATCGTGAACTTCAATTACTGCATCTTCTCATGTTGCGGGATTATTCACGGTTTCGAAATCTTCTGAAAGATTATTATACCAGCCAAAAACAACAGGGAATAATGGAACTTCCACTTGTGTTTCAGCAGTCACTTCTTTATATCCATTTTGTGGAGACCAAACGTTGTGAACTTCCGACCGACTTTCCTTGTTCCGGGGAGGTGTTACGACTTTTTAAGGATTATGTCTCTTTAATGATTCGATATTCACACAACAAGGATCCGAACGTTCAATTGGAATTATTCGAAAAATACAGGGATACCTGCTGGTTTTATTTCGATTTCTCTTCCCAATTTATGTTCTATTGATAATTAATCATTGGAGGAACGACTATGTTTCCAACGAAACAAAGACAAATACAAAATGTAAAACGGACAAACAGGTTTATTGTTCCGATTCATCAATATCTTCTATTTGTCGGAATCATTCTGATGTTTTTGTTGACAGGCTGTCAGCCATTACCTCCAGTCAATTATACCGAAGAAGAACGCGCACCGGTTATTTGGCCCGATTATACAGAGACAGTACTTCCTTTCAATATAGCTCCAATAAATTTTCGGATCGAGGAAAAGGCGGATGACTATCGAACGATACTCTATTCTGAAACAGGAGTCCATAAAATTCTATCGGGGAAAAAGGTCCTGATTCCCATGACGTTTTGGAAAAACCTGTTAAATGATAATCGGGGTAAAAATCTTTATTTTGATATTTATACGCGGCAGGAAAGTCAATGGAAGAAGTGGAAGACCATTACCAATATCATCTCCGAGGACTCCATCGACCCCTATATTGCGTACCGTCTAATACCACCGGGTCAGTATTTTGGAGAAATAACCCTGAATCAGCGTCATTTGGAGAATTTCACTGAAACACCATTTTTCGATAATAACGGCACTTTTAACGACCAGCCCAGTAGTAACGGGACCTGTGGTAATTGTCATTATTTCAGAAACGGTAAAACAGACGAATTTTTATTTCATGTGCGTTTTATCCACAGCGGAACGATCATGGTTCGAAACGGCAACGTGGAAAAGATAGAGACGAAATTCAAGGAGACGGGAAATGCGGCCACCTATCCCGCTTGGCATCCGACCAAGCCGGTCATTGTATTCTCGGCCAATCAGACCTTGCAATTAATCCATTCGCGTTCCTTGAAAAAAAATGAAACCTTCGATACCTATTCCGATCTGATTCTTTACGATATAGAGAAAAACAAATTTACCCAGTTATTTCAGACGAGAAATGTATTCGAAACGTTTCCATGCTGGACGCCGGACGGAAAAACGCTTTATTTTTGCAGTTGCGATACATTGACTCCAGATAAAGTCGATATGTTTAACGATAATTCCTCCTATGGCGGAGTTTTTACCATAGAAGATTTTGCTGCGTTTAAATATAATTTATGGCGTATGTCCTTTAATCAAGAGACCTATCAATTCGGCAAACCGGAACTGGTTGTTGACGCGGCCAGGCAGGGAAAAAGTATTGCCTTTCCCCGAATATCCAATAATGGTCGATTTCTAATCTATACACTAGCTGATTTTGGGACATTTCCGATCATGCACCATGAAAGTGATCTCTGGCTTTACGACATTCAAACGGGAGAAAATCGTCCCATGTCCGAAATCAACTCCGACAAGGCAGAAACATATCATACCTGGGATACGTCCGGACGATGGCTCGTCTTCAGTACACGACGTGACGACGGTTCCTATACAAGACTGTATTTTACCCATATTGACGACAAGGGCTACGGTAGTAAACCGTTTCTTCTCCCTCAAAAAGACCCGGAAGATAATTTAAGACGTATGAAGTCCTATAATATTCCGGAAATGGTCTCCGAAAAAATAAAGATACCAACCGGAAAACTAATGCGAACCGTTCAAAGCCCCAAAATAACCAATGCGGAATATCAGTAAAAAACCCGAACGGTACTACTTGCTCGATTATGCTGTACGACGTTATAAATTCGGCATTTCCTGGGAGCGCGGACGTCTCGTCATCCACCAAAACAGGCGTCTCGTCTGTTTTGAAAAACAGACTTTTATAACGACCTTGAGTATATTCAATGTCAAGTCACGTTTGGGCAGATAATGATATCTCCCCATTCCTGTTTCACAACTCAAGATCACCTGAAATCCAAGGATTTCCTCCTTGGAAATTTGTTTTTATCGATAAAAACAAAACATCTATTTTCCATTCATCATCAAATTGATATCTTCTTCGGGCGTTGTAATTCCTTTAATATCGTAGGCGTCAATCAGAACTTTTGCGACACCGGGAGACAGAAACGCGGGAAGGGTCGGACCAAGTCGGATCTTTTTGAAACCTAGTGAAAGAATGGCTAGCAAGACGGCGACCGCTTTCTGTTCATACCAACCTATATCGAAGGACAATGGTAATTCATTCACATCATCCAGACCGAACGCTTGTTTAAGTTTCATCGCAATAACGATCAGACTATAGCAGTCATTACACTGTCCTGCATCAAGAAGACGTGGAATCCCTTCTATCGTACCGAGATTCAATTTATTATAACGATACTTCGCACAGCCTGCGGTCAAAATAACAGTTCCTTCCGGCAACTTCGCAGCAACATTTGTAAAATACTCGCGAGTCGTTTGGCGTCCGTCACAACCTGCCATAACAATAAAACGCTTGATTGCGCCCGACTTCACCGCAGCCACAATTTGATCGGCAAGATCCAAGACCTGATTATGTGCGAAACCACCGATAATTTCACCTTCTTCCAACGCGGTTGGTGGTGCACTTTTTTTTGCCCGTTCAATAATAGCCGAAAAATCTTTCGGTTGATTGTCGACAGGAGTTGCAATATGTGGAACCCCCGGATAACCTGCCATTCCGGTTGTAAAGATTCGATCTTTATAGCTGTCCTGAACAGGAATAATACAGTTGGTCGTCATGAGAATCGGACCGTTAAAAGATGCAAATTCTGTATTCTGACGATACCAGGAATTACCGTAATTACCATAAAGATGGGGGTATTTATTGAGTTCTGGATAATAATGTGCTGGCAGCATTTCGCAATGTGTATAAATATCAATTCCAGCATCCTTGCTTTGTTCGAGTAATTCTTTCATATCGCGCAAATCGTGTCCGGAAACAAGAATACCAGGTCGGGAACCAACACCGATTTTAACTTTTGATATTCGTGGATTACCATATGCATCTGTATTGGCTTCGTCCAGCATTGCCATTGTTTTTATCGCATTAGATCCACCTTCGAGCAGCAAACTGATTAGTTTGTCTACCGAATGTTCCTGTACCGTGGCCGCAAGGCCTTTAAAAATAAATTCGTAAATGGAATCGTCTTCCTTGCCTAACATTGCGGCATGATTGGCATATGCGGCAATTCCCTTCAGACCATAACACAAAAGTTCACGAAGGGATCGAATATCTTCGTTTTCACAAGACTGTACACCAAGTGGAGCTTCGACATCTGTCGGTCCGGTCAATTCCTCGGCATATCGCAATTGATTGGCAATCCGATCATCATCGAAATTTGCGTTAGTAATCGTCATGAAGAGTGATTGAATTACAAAAAGACCAAGTTGCCGATTCGGTTTTTTTACAAGCGCCAGAATTTTGATCTGACGCAACAGACGGTCCATTAGGTTTGCTGTTTCCGCTTTTTTTCCGCACATTCCTTTCATGGTACAGCCGGTATTCTTCATCGTTTCCTGACACTGAAAACAAAACATGTTATTCATTGATTCTTCTCCTTTGTTGACTGCCCGACAGGCATTAATATTTTATCGAAGGCTTCTATTAGCTCTTCTCCTTTAGCTCGCAAACCAAACATATTACCACACCTTCCCCATTGCTTAACCAAAAGACGAACCGGTCCAAACACAAGTCTAAACAAAATGTCCTCTGCAATATCGGTACGTATTTCTCCCCGTTTTTGTCCGAGTCGAAAATGCTTTTGCATTACCGATTTATGACGGTGCATCATCTCCAGCAGGAGTTCCTGATACATCGTATCTCCCATAAATAATTCTTCCGCGAAGACAACTCGCGCCAGATCGGGATTTTCAGATACCTGTATGATCCGGTTCCTGATAAATGACTTTATCGCCTCCAGCCCGGTTACGGAGGAACCTGATGTCGGTACTGCCCGATCAAACCGACTAATCATTTCCTGGATGATCGCTGCCTTGTTCTTGAAATGCCGGTAAATGGCAGGTTCCGTTACTCCAATCGACTCGCTCAAATGCTTCACGGTTAAATTCTGTATTCCCCCCATTGCAATCAACTTCAATGCGGCATCGACTATTTCATCTTGTCGTTTGGTCAATTTTGTTTTCCTTGTGTTAGTTAATTATCACTAACATCATACTACCAGAAGGTATATTAATGTCAACTGGGGGATAAAGATTTTCTTCCCATATTATTCAGGTCACTTCTTCCCATATACATATTTATTGATATTGTACCATCGGTCCAATATTCATGTAGTTTGACCTCAATTATATAATCAAGGTCGTTATAAAAGTCTATTTTTCCAAACAGGCGAGACGCCTGTTTGGAGGATACGAACGAGACGTCCGCGTTCCAAGGAAATGCCGTATTTATAACGTCCTAAAGTATAGAACAATACGCCTATAGAACAATACGTATTATCATTTCGGATTAATGTATATTTACAATATATATATTTATAATATATTGTTAGTAGCAGTTCCGGGAAACCGGGATTTTGGCAAAAGAGGAGAACGTCTGCGTTTGGCAGGCGTTCCCAGATGGTTTTCGGAAACACCCCTCAAGTTTATTCCACACACATTACTCTAAATCCGACATCGAATCCGGCCATCCAGGGATGATAACGACGGGTCGAAGTATAGGTTGCCCGTTCCGGAGGTGTTGCCCAACTTCCACCGCAAATAATTTTTTTGACCTCCCCCTGTGGATCGACGGAATCAGACGCCGTCCATTCGGCAACATTCCCCAGAATATCATAAAGTTTCCAGGGACTCGACTGATAACTTCCGATCGGGGCGGAAACACGGGATCGATCATTTTGATCCAAAGCGGCAGGACGCCAAACGGGAAGAACATTAACCCGATCACGCCAACTGAAATCGTTTATACTAGCAAACAGGGCATCTCCCAAATTTTCCTTTAGCGTAAAATTAGCATTGAATGTTCCGAACCAGAAGGGGGTTTTCATTCCTGCTGCCGCCGCATACTGCCATTGTTCCTTCGTCGGAAGAACAAATTTACGACCGGTTTTCTTTGACAGCCAGGTACAGAAGGCATTGGCTTCGTTCCAACTGATTCGCGCTACAGGTTGTTTCGCACGAAAGAGAAGATGAAATGCTTCACCGGGACTGAAATGAATAAAGTCGGACGGTTCATAACCGGTATGATGATTCGGATCGAAAAGACGATACTGCTCGTTTGTAATCTCGAATTGTCCCAGTTTAAAGTTTGTACCGGGTATAGAAACCAAATTTAAATCCAACTCGCTGGACAGAGGAACTGATTCCACCTCGGATACCGTATGGAAACCAGGTCCGGTTCCGATTGAGGAAGCTAGTGGCATTGTTTTATCCGTCCAATGCCGATTACGAATATCTTCTTTATGTTTGGTATCCACTACATTTACAGGAAAGGACTTTGTAGGATCGTCGTCCAAATAAATATCATGGCCTGTATAAAGTTTACGCAGATCGGAACGACGCTGCCACTGATGCTGAACATGTTTGGCCATTTCGTAGTTTCGGATATCCCCCCAATTACCGTAATAGGGCGCATTAAGGTCTATCCATGTTATTAATCGATCCCAAGATGCCGTATCAAGCTGAACACCATAATGATCCTCCTGAAGAAGCTGAACCAGTCGTGTATTATCGGCATGATATTCATATGGTTTGAGAACATACATAATACTTTCCTTCGTGGGAGTCCGGACAAAACGCCGCAATTGGACGTATGAAGGAGAAAAGAGCGCCTTCTGGTTGATTGACAGAGTGTTATCCTGTAACGGTTTATGCGGTCCCGTTCGGAAGTCAGGGACAACCGGAAGTTTTTGATCGGCTACAGGTAGTCCTTTTTCGGTAAAGATCTTCTTGACACGATCACTGTTCGGTTGATGACATTCGAGACAGTATTTATCCAGAATAGGCTGAATTTCCCGATTGAAACTAAATCCGCGGTCAGGTCCATAGAACGGTTTAATCGTACTCGGTTTGGATTGGGCCGCAATAGTTCGTGCAGTGGTCGGTGAAGTGGAATTCTGTTTTTCATGACATCCGATACAGGAAACCGATTCTCCGGGCATGGCAGTAATCCAACTTCGCATTAACTGAATCGCCTTCCCTTCCTTGTCCAGGGGCTGAAGGGCAACGGGAGTATAGGCGGGAATCGTAAATGCGGCGGATCCGTCTTCATAGACAGGAACTGTCCCCAAAACCCGTTTCGGGTCCCAAGGTCCGTCCAGACCGACACTGTGCGGTTCGGCCCCCATTCCCTGATAACTGAATTCATAACTAAAGACCCGAATAGCCTTTACAAGACCACGAGGAACACCCTTGAGACCTTCACCTTCATAAATATCGGCGATAAAAACATCTGCCGTCGATTTATTTGTATCAATACGATCCGGAATAACCGGAGGCCGTTCTCGTTTGAGAATGGGGATCGGTTCGAACAGGGAGAAATTGGGATCTTCCTTGAGTGTTACAATATTATCGAAAACGTCCACAAGACAGAGAGTCCAGGGCGACTGCGCATTTCGTTTACAGGAGACGATAAAATATTTTTCGGACAGGGGATAGGGGTGAACAAATTTAGGCCATGATTGAGTAATGGGGAAATCGAGGGTTACTGGACTGACCTTTTTTCCATAACCTGGAATACGCTGAATCACACCTTCAACCTCCTGTCGACCGTTGGACGGATCGAACAGGACAAGTTCACCGATTCGATTCTGTTCATGATGACCAGTAATAATGGCTACAAATTTTGTCGGATGATCGGGAATTGGTCGTGCATAAAACATGGCATTCGGCCAATAGGAGCCACTACCGTAGAGTTCTGACTGATTGGTTCCATCTGGATTCATGTGGAAGAGAATACGGGAAAAAGCGTGCGGCAGATCGGTATATTCCCAACGCAGATACATGATTCGCCCATTATTAAGGACGGTTGGACACCAATCATGATCCTGTTCCAAGGTCAACTGTCGAATCTTGTCGTTATTTTCCTTTAAATACAAATTACAGACGTGTCGGGAACCATCGACACAAGGAACTCCGGTAAAACAGGCGGTAGAACAGAACACAATTCGATTGTCCGGTAGAATACAGGCATCGTAATTATCGACATCATCATCGTTGATTAAAGGGAGCATTTTGATATTTTTAACTGCATTTTCCGGTAGATAGGGGACTGGTTTCTCTGGAGAAATAGGTAGTTCCCAGACACGCCATCGGAAATTTTTATTGGAATCCGGCATGGAAAAAAGAATACGATTGGCGTCCCAATCAAGTTCCACGTCACCGACGAATTCGTCTTTAACGGGCCTATACACAGGCGTCTCTGTTTCCGTATGAATATTGAATCGGACAATTTCATTTTTATATCCCGTCGCTTTCAAATGGGAATTACCATCGTAATTATAGGGAAAACCATTATCGCCCGGCGCTCGACGTACGAAGAGTACTTCGTTAAAACCCAACGTCGGATTAGCCAACAGAGCCGTTTTTTGGAGTTGGTCGAATTCCTTTTGCAGTACATCCGCCTCCTGTTTGGTTTTAATAGTTTTGGCCTTCTGTTCCAAGGCATTCAGGGCAACGAGATATTCGTTTCCTTTAGGATATTCCTCGCCCCAAGTCTCTATAATATCGGTTAGAGCACGATGTAATGGAGCAAAGTCGGGCAGAACAAAAGAGGGTGGGGTCGTATCGGATGGATTATAGGGACTGCCGGTTAAGAGCAGAAGATTGCGCAACAAAGTCTCGAAATTATGACGAAACTCTTCAGCCGCATGATAATAGACCGGATGAACCGCCCACGGGAAATCGAGAACGGCCACTCGTTTTTGACCATTATCGTCAATAATCCCTGCCGAAAGAGGCATACACCAAGGGGCATGGGTTGTCCCAAATGAAACGATATTCGGATTGGCAATCTTTAATTCGGTATAGAGATAATAGGCGGCATTGGACATCCAAATGGTCTGTCGTTCCGAAATCGTCCCTTTAAATAAAGGAGCGTTTGCCTGATAGGGAATGATTCCCGTCTGATATCGATCATCCATAACCGTAAACGGTTTGACCTTAACGGGTCCGAATCCAAGCTGGTTCAGAAGTGGCGTAGCTCCTGCTAACAGGAAAATTCCCTTCCCCGGCCTGTCTATATAGGCTTTTAATTGACTTGTGATCTTCTCGGAAAAGAGTGGGGTTGTATCAATGTATTCGTCACCCTGAAAAATCCATAGTTTATCGAAGGATTCCAGTTTGGCGGATTGACCGGTTCGGGTAACAAAGGTTCCCTCCGCCGTTGGATGAATAATCGTTATTTTAAATTCAGGTGCGTTCCGATCAATTCGTTCGGCTATTTCCGCCAGAATAGACGATTCCGTCTTCATTACAACAACAGCAGGCTGGTCGATCAGTAATCCAATAGAACATTCCGCCGCTGATAGTGCCGCTGTTATCATTAGTCCCAACAGGAACATCGTTGTGGAACAGAGCAATTTCATAATAGAACTCCGTTATTATATCAGGAAGGTAAAGGTATTATTAAAGGACGTCCACCAAAACAATTCCAAAAAATCCAGGAAATTCCCTCAATCAATTCCCCTAAAAGTGTTTTAAGGACGGTCCTAAATCCAAGATAACCATTTTAACAGAAACAGGAGGTCATTACCAGCAATATAGAGAGGAACTTTTGAAAAAATATCTTCAAATTCTCCTCAAAAACTTTTTTGCGGGATCTACCGTAATATTCACAATAAAGACCAGTTTTCAATGTTACAGGCTAAAAATTACACTTGTATATCATCTCGTTTCCGATTTGAAATCACGTGCCCAGCGCAATGTTTCAATGGCGGTTTTTCCATAGAAGTCACAACCGGCCTTCTCGGCGACTAAAGGAGTGGCCGCAGCCCCGCCAATACATATTTTTACCGAGGAACGTAAACCGGCATTACAAATCGCCTCAACTGTGTCGAAAACCGATTGATAACTCGTTGTTAAAAGAAGACTTAAACCAACAAAATCCGGCTGATGTTCTTCTATGGCTTGTACAAAACGTTCCGGAGGAACATCCACCCCCAGATCGATTGTCTCGAACCCGGAACATTGAAAAACCATTCGCGTTATGTCCTTGCCAATATCATGAATATCGTACTGAACCGTTCCGATCACCAGTTTTTTTGAAGAAGTAATTTTTCGATCCTTGTCCATATAGGGAGACAACAAATCCACGATTTTTTTCATAATCATTCCCCCGAACATCAGATCTGGAATAAAGGCTTCTCCCTCCTCAAAACGATTCCCTAGTATAATCATACCGGAATTACAATCCGCGATAATATCCTCCACGGGAACATTCCTATCCAGTTTTTCCCGAACAAGAGAAAGAGCTTCCTCCTCGTCACATTCCAAAATGGCTTCCGCTAAATTCATAACAAGATCTCCTGATTTATCCCTAATTGTTATCTGCATTAAAAGGAAAGTACACATTGCCAAAAGAACAGATAGGCTTCCCGATCATTTTCTTCCCATATTTCACGGAGAATTTCCTCGTCCCCCTTGATTTCACCCATGTCCATACGAACCTGTTCCCAGGGAATACAGACTCCCGGTTTCCGACCAACTTCAGGTTCGTTTTTTATCTCTTTTTCCAGTGAAACATTATTGTCTATCATTATCAAATTCCTTTATACTCTAAAAAATCACCAGTATTTATCGGTTTTCATTATTTATTTAAATTG
>CAYUAP010000107.1:0-16603 GCA_964442735.1 uncultured Planctomycetaceae bacterium
TAAATAATTTTATCATAAAAAAGTTTGTTTGCCAAAAAACTATCCGTGAAAATCGTGTTATCCGTGGTTTCACTTTATATCTGTGGTTTCACTTTATATCAGTGAACGGTTACAATATTTTTATACTCAAGGTCGTTATAAAAGTTTATTTTTCAAAACAGGCGAGACACCTGTTTTGGAGGATGCGGACGAGACATTTGCGCTCCCCGGAAATGCTGAATTTATAACGTCGTACAGTATGTGTATAACTACAGAGAGTACTGTTTCTACGGATTGTTTTCGAGAATTCCTATGGACCACCACGTGATTGTCAACTCCCTTGTAAAAGAGTTTACTTCCACCTGATGGTTGTACTAAAAACAGCCCTTTTAAAACAAATCCGGACAGTATTTTTTAACAAGACATTTTTCCGCGTCAGTCAATCTCGAAGGAGGAATCGGTTTGTCTTCAGGACGTCGTTGTTTTTGATTAATACGATTAATCAAGCTCCAATTACGAATCGGTTTTGTTTCCGTTGGATCTCCGGGTTCTACCGCAGGTAAATCATAACGGGTAAAGTCAATGACCTCGCCCTTGTCGTTTGTTTTCCAATGACGAAGTACAGCCAACCTGAAATCTTTATTCATAAACCACTCGATCTCCAACTCCGGTTCAGATGCCGCTCCAGGAACTCCCGTTCCGCGTTGAATAAAATGATAATTTAAGTTATCGTTATTGGAATGTAAACGACGCCATGATTCGCCAAATTCACTTTGTAATGGTACAATCGCGTCCGGCCATTGCGCTTTTATGCTATTTAACCATTTTGTCATACAATCGATAACCCGACTCTCCATTCCCTCGACAAGAGACAACTCCCAACAGACCGTAATCCATCCGAAACCATTATCCTTAATATTGCGATCAAAATGTGATGTGGTCACAGCCATAGCCTCTTTCAGTCCATTTTCGGATCCTAATCGATCATAGGCTTCGATAGGCCCGACACCAAGACGGCTGTTTCCTCCTCCTTCGAATCCAAAACGACGGGCACAGATAAAATCACAAGTCCATCCATCGAGATTAACACAATCAATAAAGTCGTCTTTTCCCTGTGCCGGTTTACAGGCGTGTTCCCGACTGGGATAATAGGGATAACAGATTGATCCATCGCCGTCACCATTATCGATTCCATATTGGCTCCAGATCGTTCCTTGTGCGACATGAATACCCTCAACGTCCGACAGGTAACGCAAATTATCGGCGGCCAGATAGCCTGCGACAACACTCCCGGGCCGATATCCGTTTCCGACCATATTTTCAACCAGTTTCAAACCATCATGCAGATCTTGATTAACCTGTTTCCTCGAATTATAGATTGGAGCAAAATAGGCTCCGGGAATAAATGTTATTTCATCGCCATATTGATGATGAAATTCAACGATTCTTTTACGTAACGCAACGTAATTTGGCCGGAGATCCTGAAGTGCCAGCCAGGAAAAAGCCCAAGTAACTTTTGCCTCCGGTACCGCATTGGCAACAGCCGAACGAAAACGGTTCGCAGCCTTAACCGTATGAAGAGACGCCTCGTCGTTGCCTGCATTTTTATTTCTGGTTACTTCAATTTGATTGACTCGTATTACACTATTGATCGTAACAATTCGCTTGCCTTGGATTGAAAGGTCTTTATTGAAGGAAACATTCTGTGAAAACACAGAAGATGGCAAAAAAACAAGGCAGAAAAAAAACATTCCAGCAATACAATTTCGTTTAATATTCATAACGGTACTTTCCCCGGTTGCGAACCGGATTCATTTTTTAATATTCTTAAAATATATTTTGACCACACAAATTGAGTTATTTTATCTGATTCCGATTGAAAAATCAATAGTCATGACAGGAAATATCCCCCTCTTGTTAGGTATTTTGATTGTGGTATGATTGATCTTTGTTTAAGGTTTTTACATTAAACCGTAACAGTGTATATCAATAAAGAAGGATTATTATGCAAGACCGAGTTTACAATTTTTCCGCAGGACCGGCGGTTATGCCTCTTCCTGTTCTCCAGAAGGCACAAGAAGAATTAGTTTGTCTTCCAGGAGTTGGCGCTTCTGTTATGGAAATCAGCCATCGTTCCAAGGACTTCGATAAAATCATAAATGGTGCGGAAGTGAATGTTCGTACTCTATTGAATGTTCCGGATAATTATAAAGTACTCTTTCTTCAAGGTGGCGCTCTGACACAATTTGCCATGATTCCGATGAACTTAATCGCAGGGACAGACCGCAGTGCCGATTATGTTGTAACGGGAACCTGGAGTAAAAAAGCAGCGGCAGAAGCCGAAACCCAGGGTAAAGTCAATGTCGTCTGGAATGGTAAAGAAAGTGGAAACGGTTTTCGTCGTAAACCTTCACCATCTGAACTCAAGTTTAATCCGGATGCCGCTTATTGCTATATTACCTCGAATGAAACAATCGAAGGTATTCAATGGCAGACCGAACCTGATACTGGAAATGTCCCATTGGTTACTGACTGTTCCAGTGAAATATTCAGTCGTCCCATGACGATCAATAAATATGGAATCGTTTATGCCTGTGCCCAGAAGAATGCAGGCCCCGCTGGTGTGACCATGGTTATTATTCGGGAAGATCTGCTTGATAAAGCGGCAATAAAACTTCCTTCCATGTTCAGTTATCGTAAACTGGCCGATTCCAATTCCATGCTGAATACTCCTCCCTGCTTCGCGATTTATATGCTCAAACTGGTTACCGACTGGTTACGGAATGATATTGGTGGACTTGATAAAATGTACGCCATAAATAAAGAAAAAGCGGGCCTCCTTTATGATGTTATTGATAACTCCAATGGTTATTATAAAGGTCATGCCGAAAAAGAATTCCGTTCTCTGATGAACGTTCCATTCCGTCTTCCTTCGGAAGAACTTGACAACAAATTTAAGGCGGAATCCGCCGCTCAAGGTATGATCTCCTTGGGTGGTCACCGTAGTGTCGGTGGTCTGCGCGCATCTATTTATAATGCCATGCCACGGGAAGGTGTTGTGAAACTCTGTGAATTCATGAAAGAATTCCAAAAAAATAATTAATTTTTCTATATTCCCTTAAGTCATACAGGAACAAAATACGATACTAACAACAACTTCGGATTTTCCGTTATAAATAATCCGTATTTCCTGTAGGTATTCGTTAGGCTAAACAAAGCCCGACCATTTTATAGTGGCCGGGTTTTGTTTTTTTTAGATTCTATTTTTTTTAGACTCTATTTTTTTATCCATTTTTATATACTCAAGGTCGTTATAAAAGTCTATTTTTAAAAACAGGCGAGACGCCTGTTTTGGAGGATACGGACGAGACGTCTGCGATCACAGGAAATGCCGAATTTATAACGTCCTAAAGTATAACGTGGATGGGTGTTATTATATTTAACCGCAAGGCGTTTATCGGCCCTGGAGAATGAATGATATTCATTCTGTTTTTTATTCTGTTTTTTATCATTTTGCCTTAAACGATTTTTCGATAGTTAATCCGGATGCCCGATCTTTTGCGGTAACACGATAGACACCATCCGGGTCATTAAGATTTGTCAATACGTCGAGTGTACAAATACCGTCTTCGGCGCAGGTATATCCCGCACCGTCGAGTTCGCGTCCGGAGGCGTCAAAAACTCTCATTTCGACCGGTAACAGCGCATGAATGGGGAGTCCCTCGGCGTCAAGAATACGAAGTGTCAAGTGTCCCTTTTCGCCACGAGTTACAGAATCTGGCGTTTCGAGCGCAATGGACGCAATCGCTTTCTCAAGAAACATTAGAAGTCGTCCATCGTTCGTCTCGTATTTTAAATCGACCCGAACCGAACCATTCTTCATTTGGATAAACGGAATTTTTCCACCTCGGGATAGTTCGTAAACCGCACCGATTTTTTGTCCGGACGGAACAAGCGTTATGAATCCTTCAAAAGGAAGTCCCTTTTCCATCGTCTTTTTCCATTGGCCAACGTAATCGCCATAGGTCCGATGATCATTAATAACGAATAGATAATCGACGTTCTGCCAACGACGAGAAAATGTAATCAATTCCGGATCAGAACTGTCGGCACGTGGGACGTAAAGTGGATCAAGTTTTTTACGAAGTGCAGAAGCGTCGGCGTTCATCTTTGCCTTCACTGCCGCTACGTCTTTTTTATCGGTGGTGGTCTCTTCTATATTGTCAAGGCGATTCCGTGCCTGTGCATTTTCCAGATCGAGAACGTCCAAGTCAATATTGGCCTTAATTGCCGGAAGAAGTTTTTTGTCGCCAATAATGATACCACCCTTCTTCTGGAATTCGATGATTTTTGCCAATACCGATTCGGTTAAAAAAGCGCATTGGGGCATAAACAGGACTTTTGCGTTTCCGAACCCATCGCGCAAAATCGTTTCGTCGTAGATGACCCGTGGGTCAAGTCGAGCACGTTGTAAAAAGAGTAAATCGGGAGCCTTCCATCCCCAGGTCGCATAACCGGAAAAGAGCGCATTGGCAAAACTCTCCAGGACGACAACCGGCGAATCTTCTCGTGGCAGTTTTTTCAATGTTGGTCCGATCGGAGCAACCACGTTCTTGAGTAGATGGGTCAAACGCTTCGGCGTTTCCGTATTGGTAAACGTATAACCGGTTTTTGCTCCGGTTTCAAAAATACATTGATAACCATGATACATAATTCCTTCGACCGGTTTGGCAATCATCGCCCAGGTTGCTTCCTGGAGCGAGTCGGGGGGAATGGCCGGAAAATCGGCATCCGGCTTCTCCGTAACCCAAGCAGGAACAGATGTAACCGTTTTATTTTTCGGAGCAATTTCATTTCTATAACAGATAATCTGCGTCATAATCATAACACGTTGATTATGTCCAGCTGCCATCGTAAAGAGTTCCTCGATTGGCCCGGCAACAGCGAGTGGTTCCGGAACAGCGTAGACCCACTGACTCAAAACATCGACCTTTCCGCCACTTCCCCATTTCGGAGGAACACGAACGGCCGGATCAAAAAAACTGAAAAACGTTTTCGGGGTTGCCTTGCGATATTCCTCGGCAATAGCCGTATTAATTCGCGGCCAACCATCACCACCATTCCAGAACCATGAATAATAGGCCAACAAGGAGTCGTCATCCGGAATTTTCCCATCAGGAAAGCGCTTTTTACCAATGGAACGAGGGGGAACTGCTCCTGTCACTTCATCCGGAATCTTCCGTCCCGTCTCGGCTTGATACACTTTTGGTTCTGATCGAAATGATGGAAGTACACCATCACGTTGTTCTGTATTGGCTAATATTCCGGCGAACGCAGGATGTTTGCCATTTAAAAATGCGTTTACAGCCGCTATTTTACGTGTATACTCAATAACGGCTGGATTCGAAACTTCCAGCATTGGTTTTTTATTTGAGAGCAAGACACTTCCATCACGTGCGATCCGATAAAAACCATCAACAGGTTCACGTGGCGCCTGGGCCGCAACATGGGAGGAGAGCCGTAACCCCTCAAATAGCGCTTGATCGAGTCGCGTTGTTATCTGACGCTGTAATTCCTGACTCGGTTCGAGATCAGAAAGTCCAAGTGATGTTAGTCCATGGGTAAAACCAAATGTTTTGAGTTGTTCCACAGGCTCCAGATAACCCCACATTTGTGTCAGAAAACGCTCCGTAAAGATCGGACCAATTCCCAGATTAATTGTTCGCGAAACAACAACATCACTTTTACCTGCACGTTGGCCGAGAAGTTTTAGTTCCAGTGGATAACGTCCGGTTGCTAATCGTGTTTCGAGTGGAATCTCAAGAGTCGCTTGGGTGTCCAGAAGAACCTTTGCGTCGAGTACCGTCTTCTTGAGTATTGTTTTGCCCCCTTGATTATGTAAAATGGCAGTTAGTTTCAATGAATCAAACGATTCTTCTTCGATACTTTTAATCAGTCGGATCGAGAGCGCCGTCTCCTTTTCTCCACGATAAAAGACTTTACGTCCGGAAATCATAATACCAAACGGCAGGCGACGACATGGTGAAATCACAACTCGTTCTATTTTACCTGGAAATTGATCATAATTTGAGCCTATTCTGTCGCCAATAGTCGGAAGGAGCCGACTTTCGGCCAGCGCCCCGGGTTGTGAAGTTTCACTTTCCCCCATTTGTCCGGCGAAATCCCAACGGACAGTTCCATTACCATCATAAAAAAAGACAAGTCGAACCGATTTCCCCGGTGGAATCACAGCAATAGGACCGTAAAGCGCGTCGGTCAATTTGCCGTAACCAAAATAGAGTCGTGGACGCCATTGATTCTCTCCCGTATTTTCCAAGGCAACCTGAAAACCGCGATTATATTGGTCGGGTGGGTCCTTTTTATAGGTGACATATAACGAGTCCCAGATAATCCCACTCCGTATCGCATTACGGTCCGTACCTTCGGGAATGTCACAACCGGGAATAAACTGCGCCTCAAACCGAAACGCTTCGAGATGCTTGAATTTTGTATTGGATAATTGGAATCCGCTAGCGGCTTCAATATTGAATGTTGTGGAAATCAGTCCGCCGCGCAAGACAGCCCCCGGACGCAGTACACCACCTTCAGGGACTGTTTTGGTAAAATCCCAGACCGCCCCTTCTCCTTCTGGTACACCAAATTCATCGTTTGATAATATTCCACTCTCTGCTAACGCAATTGAGTTGACAATTATTGCCACAAAAACAAAAATGCAAAACGTTTGCATTAGATAATTTTCCCAAAAGAGAAAATGTTTTTTCGCCTGTAATATTTGATTCATCATAAACCTCTTTTCTATCCATGGTTACCCATTGATTTGATATTTGATATTTTATCTTCTGTGATTCCGAATGTCAACACCTGTTTTGAATCCCTGGAATTTCTGTTGACATCAATAGAATAATGATGTATTCTATATAAAAAGACAGGTATCGTTCTCCTTCCCCGGAATGGAAGTTCAGACCATAAAACAAATATCTTTAAGCAAAAATGGAGATTATATTCAAGAATGAAAATTATATTAATGAAACGTTTCGCTATTGTTGGATTGATTGTATGTCTGGCGTTAAATTGTTTAACATCGATTTTTTCAGCGGAACCTGTTTATTCAACACAAAAAAATTTCGATTATCATGTACGCGGTGGAATCGGAAATACATTGAAAAAATTAGAGTCGGGAGAAGAAGTACGCGTTGCCTATTTAGGTGGTTCAATTACGGCGGCATCCGGATACCGGATCAAGACCAGTAAATGGCTTCAGGAAAACTGGTCCAAGGTGAAGATACACGAAATCAATGCGAGTGTCAGTGGTACTGGAAGTATGTTGGGAGTCTATCGAATAGAACATGATGTTCTGCAATATCGGCCCGATCTTCTTTTTGTGGAATTTGCGGTAAATGATGGAGGAACACCACCCACTTCCATTTGGCGTCAAATGGAAGGAATTATTCGTCAGACATGGCTTGCAAATCCTAAAACCGATATCGTTTTTATTTATACATTTTGTGTTCCATTCGATAAAGCACTAATCAAAGGGGATCTCCCGCAATCTGCATCCGCAATGGAAATGTTGGCCGATTTTCATCACATTCCCTCCATTAATTTTATGAATCGTGTTTTCCGAATGAAGCAGGAAGGAAAACTGATTTATACACCATCCGGCGAAGACAAACCCGGAGTCCTCGTCTTTTCAAAAGATGGAACCCATCCCGGAGACGAAGGTCATGAACTCTATTTAAAGGATATTCAACAGGCTTTTGAGGCCATGAAAAATATCGCTCCGGTCGATCATCGTGGTGAACTCGACCGTTTCTACGTGAAAGACGCAATCGGAGACGCCAAAATGTATTCAATTACGGAATCCATGCTCAAGGGTGACTGGCGTAAATTGACTCCTAAAGATCGGTTTTACCACTTTACCAATCAATTGGACGAAATTTGGACCACAGAAGAACCGGGCGCCTCTCTCTCCTTCCGTTTTAAAGGAACGGAAGTTCTTCTTTACGATATCGTCGGTCCGAATGCAGGAGAAATTCAGGTGACTATCGATGGTGTCACACAACAAAAACCGGTTCCACGTTTTGATACCTATTGTATCGTTCACTACAGTTTCCGTATTACAACCATGTTACTAGCCCAAAACCTCGATCCCAATATAATACATGAAGTACAATTGGAATTGCGCGGTGGGAAACCGGATCGAAGCTGGTTTGCCAAACAGGGAAACTTTCCCTTAAATGAACTTGAATCGGAAAAATTCCAGGGTAATCATCTTTGGTTTGGTAAAATTCTCGTTCGCGGTGAACTAAAATAGGTGAAATAAAAAAGATAAAATATAATAGGTAAACTAAAATAGATGGACTAAAATAGATGGAATAAAATAGTAGAACATCCACAAGGAAAATTTATAACAATAATGGGAAATATCAAAAGATCTTTATCGTTTTTTATAATACTGTTTGGATTTTGTTTTTTTGTACAGTACTTTTGTTCTGAATCAAGAGGACAAATGCTTGACAGAACGGAGACCCGGGTTCAAACGACCTTGAAAATCGACTGGAAAAAAATAGGAACGATTCGGGTACGCAATGTAAAGGAATTTACCGTTGATGACAATTGGACGATCGGCTGTGAAACGCTGGACCGGGATTACATTTTTTGGGAGACCTATAAAGATTATCTCGCTCCGTTGGGGATACGAAGGATCCGGCTTCAGGCAGGTTGGGCCAAAACGGAACGTGAAAAAGGAAAATATGACTTCTCCTGGCTTGATAATATAATAGATGATGCCCGATCTCGTGGATTGACCATCTGGCTGGAAACAGATTATGGTAATCCGATCTATCGGGGAGGAGGAGGACGCGATCTTGCCGCCGGTTTTCCGACATCAGAAGAGGCCCTTCTTGCCTGGGATAAATGGGTTGAGGCATTGGCCATACGATATAAAGACAAGGTTCAAGCCTGGGCCATGTGGAACGAACCCGATATTGGAGGAATGAAGAATGAACCGCAAAAAACGCCACAACAAATAGCAGAATTCAATATCCGTACGGCCGAGATCATTAAAAGAGTTATTCCAGACGCAAAAATAGCTGCCCTGTCACTAGCCTCCATCAAACCGGATTTTCTGAAAGCCTGTCTTGATATAATCGCCGCCAAAAAGAAGACAGGACTCTTTACATGGGTAGTTTATCATGGATACACCATGAATCCCGATACTGTATATAAATCGGTCGAAGACATGAAGGAGGTTGTCAAGCAATATGATCCGCCATTAACACTTTGGCAGGGTGAAAACGGTTGTCCTTCCGAACGGGTTGTCAATCTTGCTCTTGCCGACTACGACTGGACGGAACTAACACAGGCCAAATGGAATGCGCGACGCATGCTTGGTGACCTGGGACATGACGTTATGTCGAATGTCTTTTGTATTTGTGATTATTATCATCCAGGTCGAGATACCGCCCGTTTTGGTTTATTGAAGACAAAGGATCATCACCATCTTGCCAAGGTAAAAACCGCATATTATACGGTTCAAAATATCGTTTCTCTCTTTGACGGTACACTTCAACGTCTGAAGAATTATCCCTGTACTATTAAGGCGGAAGTGGAAATAACCCGATATATCTACAGGGACGAGCTTGATAAACAAAATATCATTGTATTTTGGGATGGATCAAAAGTCCCTTCCGATGAAAACAATGTTATTCCAATAACCGTTGTACTTCCTGACAATTCACTAACCCATCCTGTTTGGGTAGATATTGTAACCGGTATTATTTATGAAATACCACCGAGGAACATACAAAAAAAGGAAGGAAAAATAATTATTACAGACGTCCCATGTTATGACGCCCCTGCCGTTCTTGCGGATCGACATCGTTTAATCCATTGATAATGCCAATAAATAACAATAGCTATAACTTTGGAAACAGGAAGTTTTCAGTTCTCCCGTGTTTATAGACTCCAGCTTTCAGATTTTCAGATTTCAGATTGTTACTGTTCACGAATATAAAATGAAACCACGGATAACACTGATTTTCACGGATAATTATTTGGTAAACAAACTTTTTTATGATAAAATTATTTATTATAATAGATAAAAACGTTTTTTTGTTATTGTAAAATATTGTATTTTACGGCAGACTATCGGTGTTTATCCGTGATATCTGTGGTTCCAAAATCGTTCGTGAATAGTTACAAACAATGAAATTAAAATGTCTCCAGAACAATTGCTTCTTTTTTGGAAATAGAGAATTAGAATCGTTACGGTACCTGCATAAAAAGAGTTGTAACCGCCCTCAAGTTAATTTTAGGATAAATTTATTTTTACCGAAGACTTGAAAATAAAAGTACTCTTAAATATTAACCGGAATCTTCTTCTTTTGGGAAAATATCACAGTCCCAAATTAATGTATCCTGTTCATACCTTGTATGATACAATTTATTTTTTTGATAAACAGACTAGGAACACACGGACGTTTCGTCCATCTCGCTTTTCTGGTAGGCGTCCACACCTGTTAAAAAGCAGAAATCTCCTGATTACCATTTTTTGTGATAATAACTTGTCTATTTTAATCATCTTTAATCATCAACAGCGAATGTCGGGAAATAATGGTAAACTATAACCAATTATAACTCTTCACTGAAATCGTTCAGACTTTCACATATTGCAGCTTTTTTTAACAACTCTTCGATAAAGGAAAGATCCATTTGTTTTTTAATTTTGCTCTGAATTTTTTTAGGAACGGAGCAAAAACGTGCCTCTAAAATTGAGATAATAGCTTCACATTTTCCATCTTTTTTTCCACGTTTTTCACCACGTTTTTCGCCACGTTTTTCACCACGTTTTTCACCACGTTCTTCGCCAAGTTTTTCATAACGTTCTTTACATTCTTCTTCAATTCCCATTTTTATTCTATCGATAATTGAAATCATTTCTTTTTCTCCTGTTTGATTAAAATTTTTATATTCGTCACAAATGGACGAAGTTTCTTCTACGGATACTTGATCTGTTTGAGTTATTATATAGGCAAAAACCGCAGCCACTAGATCTTGATAATAAAAATCTTTTGCATAGGGTTTAAGTCCCACAAACGTATCTTGTGCTATTTGTTTAATCTCTTTAGTACGAATCAATTGCATGATGCGTAAAATATACCATATCTCCGGATGTTCTTTTGAAGAAGGAAGTTTGGACGGTTCCATATTCATTAAATCCAGAATGATTGGTTTTACGTCCAAACAGGCATCCTGAAGTATTTCCAACTCTTGACTCGTTTCGGGAGTATCCAATTCGTCTGGTACATAAATATTATGGTAAAGTTCCCTTAATCGAAAAGGTCCCGGATATTCCTTTTCCGCTTGATTAACAATTATACCAACGGTCGGTGAAAAATAAAATCTTTCACTTGAACGTTCTTCTGTTGCCACTCTTTGCGATTCTTTATATTCCTTTTTCATACTCGACATGGCATATTCTGCCGTCTGAAAAACGACCATTCGATCTTTATATGATTTATGTTCCAGAATAAGACGTAGTTTAAGTACATCGTTATTATACCGAAATGGAATACAATAAACCAGATCCGCAAAATATTCATGGAGAATACTATCTTTAAGTGAACCACTATAAATCTCTATTTTATCTGGATCCAGAAGTTTAAGGGTGTTCGGCAATCGCAGTTCAAAAAAGGCTTGAATAAAAAATCGGGCAAAAATTCGAATCGCAAAAACATATTTAAAAAAGGCATCGTGCTCGGCATAAAATAAATTAATTAAATCCAATAAAGAAAGTCGTGTAATATTTTCTTTTTTTTGATTTATCTGATCTGGTTTTGATTTCCGTTTACTTTTTACTGATAGACGTTTCTTTTTTGCTCTGTTATTGGCCCCTCTATCTGAATTTATAATCATAACAAAACTCCACAGACTATTGTTTTTTAGTTTTGGCGTTTTAATCGGTCGATAACGTATTCCTTCATAATATTTTATACAACAAACAACTATTATTCAAGATCATTTCTTATAAAAAAACTATTTTTTAGAAAAAACAGGTATATTTTTATTTCGTCTCGTTTTCAAAAGGTATTTTCTCGTGGAATTAGTACTGAAAAGGTTGAAAGAGTAATCGATTCCCTTCCCTGATAGGAAATTTAAATTTTAGGCAGTTTTATTTTATCTGTTTTAACTAACCGGAATAGTTACAGGCCTTTTATTCATTAAAGTAAAAATAACAGTTCTATCAATTGCTTTTATGTAATTCATTACAGAATAAAATACCGATACAAGGAGAACAAACTGAATTGTTTTCGGTTGAAAAAGATAAAATACAGGTTGCGCCGTACCCTAAGATGAATCTTCAAGTACATCGAGAAAAAAATGCGTAGAATATTAAAAGAATCAGTACCAAAAGCAGGAGGGGACAAGAAGGTGTGCGGTATGTCTTCAGGACAAATCGTTCACTTGTTGCGTCACCATTATGTATTTTGGTCATTATTGTTATGTCTGTTGTTTGTACAAACAGGGTGTTCTCGAAAACATTATCGGGAAGGGGCGGATAACGAAGTTTACTCGTTATTGAATACGGTTGATGAAGCAGATCCTTTATGGAAAATGGATGGATTTACATTAGACCAGAATGCCAATTCACGATACAGTAGTTTTTATGATCAGGACAAACAACCAATGCCTCCGGACGATCCGACTTCCCATCGGTTAATGGAAAATGTCGATGGAATGAAGGGGAGTAAAAAGTGGAATGAAAATGGCAGGACCAATATAGTCGAAAATGAAGCTTGGAAAAATTCACTTCCGGCGCCGGTTGATGGAAAAATCATTCTCGACCAAAAAGCGGCGTTCGACCTTGCGTTGATTCATTCACCAGACTATCGTTCCGCGCTTGAAAACCTTTATATGTCGGCATTATCGGTAACGGGTGAACGTTATGCGTTTGATGTTCAATTTTTTGGAGGAGAATCTCTATTCTATCGAAATAATGGAGGTTTTCGTTCTGATTCGACATCCACCTTAACGAACAATCTGAACTTGGAGATGAAGAAGAAGTTTGCAACGGGCGGTGAATTAATAGCCGGTCTGGCAAATTCGATGGTATGGACCTTTACTCCTTCGACAGGATTTACTCCAACAACGACCTTGAGTTACAGTTTTACCCAGCCATTTTTACGTGGAGCCGGTCGGGCAATTGTTCTGGAGAGTTTGACCCAAAGTGAACGATATCTGTTGGCAAACGTTCGTCAACTGATATTCTATCAACAGGGTTTTTATGTGAAGGTATTAACAGGAGGTTCTCCGGTTGGATCACCATCGTCGGGTTCCTATCCGAATACAGGAGTCAGTCCGACCTCGTTGAGTGGTTTTTATGGACTTTTGGCAGAACAGGTGCAAATTCGTAACCAGGAACAAACCGTTGTTTCACTACAGGACAACTTAAATCGGTATGAAGAATTGTTTAAGGCGGGCTTTGTAGCTTCCCGATCTGAAGTAGATCGTGTTCGTCAAGACCTCTTGTCCGCACAGAGTACCTTGCTCAGTCGCAACAACAATTATCAAGATAGTATTGATTCCTATTTAATCGCCCTCGGACTCCCGCCGGGGATTAAAAATATCGTTGTAAAAGATCCACTTTTGGAACAGTTCCAACTAATGTCGATTTCCCTTGAGAATGTTCAGGGCAGTTTGGATAAATTCCTTTCTCTCCTGCGTAATATGAGTCTTGAAAATCCTAATAATTACAAGGAATTTCTAGCCGAACTCAAGCAAGGCGTTCAGGAAGGCGAACAACAGACTCTTGATGATATCAACCGACTGGAACAGGAAGTTCTGCCGGGTAGATTGAAGTCCTATGAAATACTTCTGAAAAAGATCAAGGCTAGTGGATCCAATATGAATACCTCGTTCTTCGAACCGGCCAGTTTAAAAAAGAAGATAGATGTTATTCGTGGCGATTATGATCGTAAACAAGCGGTACCGGGCGATTATGGCGGAGATCGTGCCAAGGGTGTTCAATGGATTTTATCCGATATATTCATGCTTCTGGATGAAACAATCCTGAAATATGATCGATCCACCCTGGTGAAAATGATCGAGGAAACACGAAAAAATCCTGCGGAATCACCTTTCTCGCCACAAGTAATAACACTTGTTACCAATCTGCAGTTGGAATCGGCACTCTTGGATGAAGAGGAAGAAAAGAATGATAAAGAGAATATTCAGGATGAATTGACCAGTTCCACCTTCAAGACCAAGACTCCGGTTATGAAAGATGATCCATGGCGAAAATGGCTCCATGACTGTCTAACCCTTCTGGGGGATGAAATCATGACCTTGCGTCTGGTACAAGCACGTGCTCGACTGGAATCACTCGATTTGTCCGTGGTTAATATCGATTCGGATGACGCCTTTAGAGTGGCCGAAGAACATCGTTTCGACTGGATGAATGCTCGTTCCAATCTGGTTGACCAGTGGCGAAATATCGAAATCGTTGCCAATCATCTTAAAGGTGTTCTCGATGTTGAAGTTGGTGGAAGTATTACCAATGAAGGTAATAACATGCTCAACTTCAGTAGAAAAAACGCGTCCTTTACCACCGGTTTGTCCTTCGATGCCCCGTTGAGCAGACTCTTGGAACGAAACGAATATCGACGTGCTCTGATCTCCTACGATCGGGCGCGAAGATCCTATTATAACTATGTCGATAATGTCCATTTACAAGTACGAAGTATGATTCGTTCCATTGAATTGGCACAGATGGATTTTGAACTGACCCGAGATAGTGTTTTAACCGCTATACAACGTGTTCATCAATCTCAACTGGCTTTAACAAAGCCGCCATCTGGCGCGTCCAAAATCGGTACCATCAGCAGTAACGCGGCGATGGACCTGGTTGACTCGCTAACTGCTTTGTTGAGTGCGCAAAACAGTATTATGCAAACCTGGCTACAGTATAAATCGAAGAAGATGAATCTTCTACTGATTTTAGGTATTTTCGATATTGATCGTGAAGGACGTTGGGTTGATCCCGGCGATATTGACGAAAAGTTTTTGTCCGGAATTAATACACAGGTTGGAAATACCCGACAGGATGAATTAACCGGCTTGAATAGCCTGCGCCCCGTAGAGTCATTGACCGGTGGTGTTCCCCTTGAAAGTATTGTCACTGCGGAAGAAATCGCTCAAGAAGGATTCGCTTCCAGTAATTCCAGTTTCATTCAAGACTCAAGTCCGGTGATTCATTCCAATTCAGGGACCAATTCTCCGGCTCTCCGAAGTGGAAGTACTAACTGGAACTCGGCCTATCCGACCTCAAGTACCAATAATACCAGTAATAATGGTAGTGTAACCAGCCAAAAAATTCGCTCAATACGTCCGGAAACATCTGATAATGCGTCCTCCGGTCGTGCAGGTTCTGCCCAAACCTATAAAAAAACGGTGACCAATAATAAATATATTCCAGATACGGCAAGAACAAGCGATATCGTTCGCTCTTCTTCGAATTCTATTGATTCGGAGTCTATGGCACGAACCAGTAAATTGGGAATTACCAATAAACTGTAGTAAAGTTCCAAACATATTTATAATTGAACGCGGAAAGGTGGGGAGAGATTCTCTCCCCTGTCATTCCGTGTTTTCCAATTCGAACTTCAGAAAAATATTTTCACCAAAATAAAAATAGGTGATTCCAATTCGATTGACATCTTCACCACGTTTAACGGTATTCTGAATGGTTGACCGGGCCTTAAACTGGTCATTATAGATCTTTTCGCCGATTTCTTCAAATGTGATTTCGTTTCTATTTTGCGTTTCAAATATGTAACAGCAGTAGCGCAAGGTGGCATAGGCAAGAGGTTCAAGTCGAACCGTTCCTTTTTTTGTAACAATAGTAAACGGATCCTCTTCCGGAAACAAAACTGATGGTTCTATCAGTCCGGTTAGTCGTTGAATGTTGCGGAACGATAAATTCATTATTGTTCGAATCGAGTTGAATGCGTCTTCCATCTGTTTGGATGTTTGATCTTGAACGTCCTTTAGCATTTATTCTTTCTCCTTTCATAAACAACCAGATGTTATGGCCGTAATAAAATGATGGTATTTGTTTTTGTACTTGACACAGCACAAAAAACACTAAAGGACTAGTTCGACATTAGGTACGACACCAAACGTTGATGTAATAAATTTCAATATCTTTATATACTGTTTATTGCACTTTGTATTCCTTGGAAAACAAGTTCCATTGACGAAAAAGAAGGCAGATATGGGGAAGAAAGACCTGAAGACAAAAAGACCTGAATTTGTTATCCTGTATGACGTTATAAATTCGGCATTTCCTGGGAGCGCGAACGTCTCGTCCGCATCCTCAAAAACAGGCGTCCCACCTGTTTTGATAATAGACTATTATAACGACCTTGAATATAACTTCCATAAAGAATTGATGTATCCTGTACGAAGTTATAAATTCGGCATTTCCTGGGAGCGCGAATGTCTCGTCCGCATCATCAAAAACAGGCATCCCGCCTGTTTTGAAAAATGGACTATTATAACGACCTTGAATATAACTTCCATAAAGAATTGATGTATCCTGTAC
>CAYUAP010000108.1:0-16490 GCA_964442735.1 uncultured Planctomycetaceae bacterium
AATAATTTTATCATAAAAAAGTTTGTTTGCCAAAAAACTATCCGTGAAAATCAGTATTATCCGTGGTTTCACTTTATATCCGTGAACAGTTACTGAAAAAGAAATGAAATCGGGTCGAGAACAATAGGTTGTCATTCAATTCCATGGAGGATGATTGAACATTAATCCTCGAATATCAAAAAACAAGGTCATGAAAAGGATCTATTTCTTTTCCGGAAAAAGTTCTGATTTTTGATGGTCTATGATAATAATTTCAAGTAAAATTTTATTGACATGGACCTCAAGTTATGAACTCGACTACCGCGCCGGGAAACAAGAAGAACCGGCTTCGGATACATTGGGACGGGTATTGCGGACAACGGTGCAAACAGAGTTCGCGAAAATGTTTTCCGTTTATTTATATATACTCAAGGTTGTTATAAAAGTCTATTTTTCAAAACAGGCGAGACGCCTGTTTTGGAGTATGCGGACGAGACCTGCCTGCCGTCAGGCATGGCGTCCGTGCTCCCAGGAAATACCGAATTTATAACATCGTACAGTATACATCTATATTTACATTAATTATTTGAATAAAAGAATCATAAAGGATCCTGCAATCATAACGAGGGCTCCTGCCATTTTGTGTAAAAAATGTTTTTCATGAAAAAAACGGATTCCGAAAAAAACACTGATAATGGTGGAGATTTGAAATAGCGCCAACGCACAACCTACATTCATACGTTCAAATATATAATTTGTTGTATACTGCATGATTCCAATACATAAAACAAGACCTGTATAGAAATAGAGTTCTGTTTGCCATTGATTCCGTCGTGAAATTGGTGATTCCTTCTTCACTTTTGTTCGGGACGTCAGTCGAAACAAAAGAGGAAAAAGGCAGGAGAACAGAGCTCCAAGCCAACACCAGAAGTAAAAAGCGACCATGGGAGTTGAATAGAGAATGACTTTTTTAATGAAAATAGCCTCAACAGCCGTTAAAAACATGGCCCCAAAACGATAGCCGACCGCCCGATTGCGCCATATCGGCGTTGAAAGACGATCCCTCGTTGTCTCTAAAACAAAATAACTGCCGATAATAATCAGAACGATACCTGTAATATCATAGATCCCTGGTATTTCATGGAGTACAATGGCCCCCAGAACGAGTCCAAATACCGATTTATAGGAATTAATCGGTCCGAGAACAGATAACTCCCCCTTTTCCAAGGCAAGAACGAGAAGGCCATTGCCCGCCGTCCCAAAAATACCGGCCAATAATACGTTCCACCAAAATACAACCGGATATTTCTCCCAATTGATTTCCCCGGCAGGAAGAAGGCAAAATAGTCCCAAAATAAAAAAAGTAATGAAATTGATCCGAAACGGTGGTATTCCATATTCCGTTAATTTCTTCTGAAAGACGTTCGTAACCGGATTAGATACAATTCTTAAAACAATAGCGATCAATAAAGGCATTTGTGGATTTATCCCTTTTCTCTATTCCAGATCTCCATTCCATCGTTTTAAAGATACGTACTATGGATGATCAGTCGAATGAAAAATATCCGCCAACTGTTCGATAAACAAGAGGATTCGCGGACCAGGAATCGTGGCATAATCGGCCAAAAAGGGATAGATACGGCCATTACGAACGGCTGGTATATCCGATCCGAGTTTCAACCAGTCATTCCGATACAACTCTATTGTCCTCTGTTTTTCCTCGTCGGTCATATGAAGCCAGGAACCATCTGTAGCCAGGTCAATAATAATTTCCGGCTGTAATTCGCGTATTCCTTCCGTGGAAACAATCGGAACGGCACCAACCAGATTTTTAGCGACATTATCGCCACCTGCCGCCTCGACTATCGTATTAAAAAAGGGATTACGCCCTGCAATATAGACATCAGAGACACCTTGACCATTATGTATTCGGTCAATGGAAATCAAAACACGTGGCCTTGCTCGTCCTTTGTTCCGCTCTTGAAGGTCACGAAGCTTCTGTTCAAACGAACGTCGTTTGTCAAGACCCATTTTCGATTCGGGACCTCGGCATGTCCGATCAATTGTTTCGAAGGACTCCAACATACCGGAAATGGAAGTGTGGTCCAAAACAAGATATTTTATTCCCAGGAGATCGAATTTTTGACACCTTTCGATACTGTTATTTGTTAGAATCACCAAATCCGGATCGAGTCGAATAATTTCCTCAAAATTCATATCGATTAAACCACCAATTCGAGGTAGTTTTTTGACGTCTTCCGGATAATTACAAAATTGGGAAACTCCTATCAAGCGGTCTCCCAAATCCAGTTCAAACATTATTTCCGTAATACTAGGAACGGTGGAAATAATTCGCTGTGGTAATCGACTCGAAGGGGAACTGGAAGGGGAAGGGACCGCCTGTTTATCCGCCGTATCACATCCCCCTAGAAACAGAAATAAAAGAATGACCGCAAAAAAGAGTCTTCGATTCACTTTTTACTCCAGGAAGCATGCTCCACTTCATATTTTTGAAGGAGAGATTCATCCGGTTCACAACCAATACCAGGTTCGTCCCATAATTCGACTCCACGATGCCATTCTTTAACCGGAATTCCTTCGGGCGTTTTTTTCGTTGGAGAATCCATTTCATATTCCATGGACAAAATCTGTTTGCCCGGATCCTCCTGAAAAACTTCATCGAAACGGAGATAATCACAGGGAAGGGTAAAATTCGAGAGTGATGCCAGCGCGAGTAGATGTCGATAACCAATCGACGATTGTAGGTCGAAACCACCATAACAGGTAACTTCATGGCGGTTTGCTTCATTTATTATCTTCATTGCCTCGGTATGGCCTCCGACCCGTCCCGGTTTTATACAAAAGAGATGCCCACTCTGAAGGTCCAAGGCAATATTAGCGTCTTGTAATGATTGAATCGATTCATCCAACGCGAGTGGAATCCGCGTAGAATCCTGATACATGGCCAATCCGACATAATCGGAAGCCGCAAACGGTTGCTCAATTAAAGAAGGCATAAAATCCTCCAAACGGGACATAATCTCCGAATGGGAATCCATATCAAGCGCCCCTTCAACATCAATCTGGATATTAAAGAGAGGGGGTGTTTCAGCTCTTGTTGCCCCCACAACCTGAATATCCCAACCGGGCCGAAGTTTTAAAGTCAAACGCTGATAATGTTCATCGAGTAAACGTTTTAAATCTTTAAAAAACAGATCCTGATCTTCCATACGATCGAAGGTACAACCGACTTCAATAATATTTTTCGATCCACCCAACGATTTCCATAACGGTTCATTATTACTTTTAGCGATAATATCCCATAAAGCCAGGTCAAAAGCGGCCTTGGCATGATGATTGCCTTTATAGGGAGCGAAAATTTTATCGAGACTTTCACCATCCGCAACAAAGCCCTGTTCTGCGACGACAGGCATGAAAATCTCTTGAATCGCGTGAAAAACACCACGAGACCATTCCGCCGTTAAATTGGGACTGTTACCCGGAGTTACTTCACTCCATCCGACACAGTCTTCGCTCTCCATTCGAAGAAAAACCGTTTCACATTCATCAATGGTCGTATCCGAAATGACAAAAGGTCTAGCCAAAGGAAGACGAACCAGAAACGCATCCAACCTGTCTATAATCATTACACTACCTTATTTTCCGTCAATTTTATCAACAATTTTTGCCGCCTGATTGAGAAAGCCCGCAAGATCTTCCAAACCATCGGCTAAATTAGTTTTCAGGAAAACGTCTACAGCCTCGTTTGCCATCCAGTCGCCCCAAATCATAGCCCCCAGACAGAGAACATTGGCATCATTAATAGCCCGACACATTTTGGCCGCAAATACCGATTCGACCACAGCGGCCCGAACGCCCTGAAAACGGTTAGCGATCATCGACATTCCCATTCCCGTTCCGCATAGAAGAATACCTCTCGTTGCTTCCCCTTTTTGAAGCGCTTTACAAGCCGCAGGCGCGCTCTCGTAATAGGGAATCTGCTTTTCTTCCGTTGCACCATAGTCGATAATTTCATGGCCTTCTTTTTTCAGATGTTCAATAATAGCCTTTTTAAGACTTAAAGCAAAAGGATCCGCAGCAAATACTATTTTCATGTTTTGTCTCCCCGTTAGAAAGAATTATGGGACCAATCAAGAAATAAAAAACGGAGCCTTAAATGATTATCACAATAAACCTCGTTTTTTTAGGCATAGGCGAGCCATCACCTGAAAATCAAGCGAAACCACCCCGATATAAACATAAAGGCCCGTCAGACAAAAACGGAGGACACGGGATTCGAACCCGCAACCCCTTTCAGGGCACCTCATTTCCAATGAGGCCGCTAGCCATTCGCTTATCCTCCAAGTAACTTGCTATCTATCATAACAGATTTTTTCTTTTGTTCAAGCTCCAACTCCTCTTTTTCTCTAAAAAGAAGGTCAAATTTCTCTAAAAAGAAGATCGAAAAATTCTTGACGACTCAATTCCGGGAATACCTTTTGTATTTCCATTGAACTTAAAACCCCTTCCAGACTCCGGCGATAATAGGGTTGCCCCATCAAACGGGCCGATAGAAGTTGAACGTCGTCCGCCGCAAAAAAATCGCCAAAAAATTTACAAAAAATGATGATCCCTTTTTCTATCTGAACCGCAATCTCCAATTTCCCCCAACGAAAACGTTTACTCGCTCGAAAATTAAATGGAGGTGAATTCCCGTAATTCCAACGCCAGGTTATATATTTCTCCGTCCGAAGTCGTTCTATCGATGCCAATTCCTCCGGTGTAAAAGAACGAATCGAAAATCGTTCCCCTTCCGCAAAAGTACCATATCGATTATCGGCTGATGACCCAATTTGAATATTAGATGCAATTTGAATATTAGATGCTATTTCTGTCAAAAGATAATCCCGAAACGCCAAAACATCTTGAATCACGGTCTGCTTCGGAAGATGATCTTGAATATTCGTTACACGACTGCGAACCGATGTAACCGCCCTGGAATGAAATTTATCAAGATCGACGTGAAGTACCCGTGTCATTCTCTCTAAATTCGTCTGAAATAACAAGGTTCCATGATGCAACAGGCGTCCATGACTCCGTGCCTGGGCCGTTCCGGAAAATTTACGTTCATCAATCTGAAGATCGTTTCGACCAGAGAGTTCCGCTTTTATCCCCAATCGTGCCAAAACGTTCAAGACCGGGGTTGTGAATCGACGAAAATCATAAACAACACTATTATTCGGGCTATTATTCGGTAAACGATCTGAAACAATAAAAGTGTAATTTAAATTACCAAGATCATGATAGACCGCACCACCACCAGTCATACGACGGACCACCTTAATATTTTCCGCCTGAATGACCTCCATATTGATCTCTTCCAAGGTATTTTGATTAAGTCCCACCACGACAACAGGATCATTACGCCAGAGAAGGAAAAGCGGTTCTGTAATAACAGACTCCTTAAAAAAAAACTCTTCCACCGCCAAATTAAAAAAAGGATCGGTTCGATTATTTTCTATATAAAACATTATATAATGTTACACTATTCTATAAATATTGCACTATGTTATGATATTGCACAATGTTATACACAAGACGAAATTATAAATCTCTATTTTTCAAAACAGGCGAGACGCCTGTTTTGGAGGATGCGGACGAGACGTCCGCGCTCCCAGGATATGCTGTATTTATAACGTCTTAAAGTTTCCCCCCACCTATGTATTATTTGTCATTTATACTAGCGAATGCACGAATCAGAACTCCCAGAAAATCAACGATAGAGATCAACGAAGCAGCGACATAGGTTAGAGCGGCGGCATAAAGGACGTTGCGAACACATGTCATATCAGATTCGGGTACGATTCCCAATTGAACCAGTTTTTTTTTGGCACGTGCGCTGGCGTTATACTCCATAGGCAGATTGAGAAGCTGAAAGATTATCGTCCCGGCAAAGAGTGATAAACCAATTATAATCAGTACAGGCCACTTGAATATCGCTCCGCCAACGACAATAGAAAATCCTATATTGGGTCCTAATGAAGCTAGGGGAACCGCTAAATTACGGATAATCATTAGTTTATAATGGGAACCGTCCTGAATGGCGTGACCTGCTTCATGGGCCGCAATTCCCACCGAGGCCAGAGTCTGATTCTGATAAACATCTTTACTGAGGCGGATAACCTTGGCACGCGGATCATAATGATCACTCAACTCGCCTTTTATCATTTCAATTTGGACATGCTGCAATCCGGCCGAATCCAGAATCATGCGTGCCGCTGATGCCCCGGATATTTTGGAAGGAATTGCCTGTCCTTCACTATATCGGGACATAACCAGACCCTGGGCATATAATGCCAATAAAGTAGGAGGAATGGATATTATCATACAGATTATATATAAATAAGGATCATAGAAACTCATTTTTTTTCTCTCTCTATTTTATGGTTGTAACTTTCATTCCCGGCTATCACGTAGCTCAAGGTCTATAAACACATCTATATTTTATATGGATTATACTGTACGACGTTATAAATTCGACATTTCCTGGGAGCGCGAACGCCATGCCTGACGGCAGGCAGGTCTTGTCCACATACTCCAAAACAGGCGTCTCGCCTGTTTTGAAAAATAGACTTTTATAACGACCTTGAGTATATAAAATTTGATTTTGCATTGGATCCATTTTCTTGCTAATATAAGATAAATGTAACATAATAAATTATATTTAAACAGAAAAAAGGAATCACCTTGTTAAACGATATTATACAGGAATTTTTTGATATTATCAAGAAGATTTTGATCCTAAATATGGAGAAAAGCCAAAATATTATCTCAAAAGAAGATATTCACAAGAAAATCATGAAGTTAGGATATTTGTAACCATTCACGAACGATTTTGGAACCACGGATATTACGGATAAACACAGATAGTCTGTCGTAAAATACAATATTTTACAATAACAAAAAAATATTTTTATCTGTTCTAATAAATAATTTTATCATAAAAAAATTTGTTTGTTAAAAAACTACCCGTGAAAATCTGTGTTATCCTTGGTTTCCTATTATATCCGTGAACGGTTACGGATGTTAAATAAAATGCATGTCTTGAATTAACCGGGACAGCATTTGTCATGTTTCTCCTCGGTCTCGATAGAGGTCACGTTGAAGTTGTCTGCAAAAACGTTGTTAAAGTCCGTTTAAGTTGTAGTGGAATGCGTTGGAGTCGTAAAGGAGGACAAAATATACTTAATATCAGAGCTCATATTAAATCCTCTCGTTGTAATGTTGCAGGAAAAAATTATATTGTATGGAAAAATCATGTTGCAGGAAGCGCATCATGAAAAAGCCAAAAGAATATACGTACATGTTGTTATTCAGTTGCAATAATTACATGGAATGAAAGTTACACCCTATTTTATGGTTGTTGGAATTCGTTTACAATCAGGGAAACATTAATAGGTTTCAAATTTTCGGGAACACAGGAGAAATCTCCATATTCTTTTAGCAGACGACGTAAACAGGCTAATTTCGGCTCTTGTTTTTGGAATAGTTCTTTTTTCATTTTAGCTTTAAGTGTACGGGATTTATTGTCTTCCGTTCCACCTAAATTGCCAGGCAAGGGAAAGGTCCCCCATATAATCATTTGATTGTCTATTGTATAGAGTGTGTATTGATTTGAGGTTTCCGCTTTATCATCACCACGTTGGACGACAATACGCGCCAGTCTGAATTTATCTTTGTCATCCTGAAGGTGCTCCGCAAGAAGAACAGCTTCGGAGACGAGTGGATCCCCCCAGGAATCCCCCACAGACGAACCTGGCATGGAAGTAATACCTTCAATCCATAGATATTTCCCTAAAATTTCCTGATGATCCTGAAAAAACTCGTTTGGCAGTACAATACCATCCGCATCCACAGGATAATAGTTTGCCTCTTTCTCCACAGACTTGACCATGGCAAGAGGTATTCTAAATTTAATCTTCAAAACAACATGCGAAGGATATTCAATTTGAATTGATTCAACATGATCCACCCAAGCCTGGGCGTCAAAAATCCTGGCTAATGTCGTTGCTATATTGGAATCAAGGGTATTCAAAACATCGTCATCAGTACGCGGATATTCATTAATGGCGTCTCTAATAAATTTTGATTCGGATGATATCCATACCGGAATAAAATCTATTTCGATATCCTTGGGACCTATGGTGTAACATTCCTTCTGCATAATTGTCTTGAAAGATGATAACCATAGAAAATACATTCCAAGAGCCAGAAGAAGAATCACAACCATCTGGCCCAAAATAACCCGTTGTTTTTCACCCCAAAAAATGGAACAGATAAACGAAAACACTTTATTTACTGTTTGTTAGAAATTAGTTGTTGAAATATCTCGTCAACTTCTTTAAGTATCCGAACCAGATGCCCTGTTTTTGTAGAAACAAACCCCCATAACGTTTCAGCCTTAACCAGAACGGTACCATCGGACACCCGGGTAAATTGATAACACCGAACACTACTGACACGCTTCATTTCCGCCACCCATGTCTCCGCCTTGATTTCATCGTTGATCCAGGCCTGCCGTAAATAATCAATGGTATGACGATGAACCACCCACATGACTTCATGTTCAAGGTATCGACTTCCCGGCCATCCCAGACAAGCGGAATGATCAATCGCCAACTCCTGCATCCATTGTACATAACATATATTATTCACATGACCATTTTCGTCAAGGTCTGCTTTTTTTACAATCAATTTCTTTTGAAAAACAGGAATTATCCCTTCCTGCGACACAATAATATTCTTTTTTTCTTCCATAATAGATTTAATTATCAATTAATCTTTTTCTCGACCACAACTTGAGCTGATGAAAGTATTTTTACAACGGTGATTGATACTCCCGTTTTGAGTTCTTCTTCGGAATCGGTAACCGCCTCGTATTCCATGGTACGTTCCTGCTGGTTTATCTGAACCCTGCCCGGTCCGCCTCGCTTGGGGGGAATACGTATGGTAACCGTTCCGGAACAGCCTAATTGAGATCCCTCCTGAAGAGACCCACTATGACTAAACGCATTGATAAAACGGTAAAGAAAATAGACAAGAACAATAGCGGCTATACCGAAGACAATAGCGATAAACAAGGAAACATACTCCGGAAATCCGAACGATTCGGAAGCCAATCCGGCAAACCCCAAAAAACCAATTCCCGCCGTTATCGTTCGAAGCGACAACATCTTTAGAAAACCAAACGAAGAAGAACCATGTTCCTGTCCTCCATCATGATAATGCTCCACCGCATCGGAATCAAGGGAACCGTCCGTGTCTCCACTATTGGCATCCATTTCCATTCCGGTTTCCGTATCGACAGACGTAATATCGCCTGTATCGGAATCAGTTCCTATTCCAACAAAGAGGAGAAGAAAAAACTGTAAAAGAATAAAGGCACTGCCAAAAATCGCACAAAAAAAGTAAAATGTATTCATGATTCGCTCTCTCTTCTGCTATTAAAGGTAAAATCAATTTACAGGACTCCTCGTAAATCGTGAAAAAACAGGTTTTCACAGGAGAATCACTCTTGAAACCTGCTTTTTATATTTTTCTATTTTGGGAAATCCTGTAATACCTGTGCCATGCGGGCATAATGCCCGCCTCCCCTGGAGGTTTTCCGTACTGCCCATAATTCCCTCTTGTATGATATCCCATCTCCTGTATTATATCCAAAATGAATCCCGTTGTCTATAGCTCTGAAAATTTCTTCACCGGTTCCTTTACCGAAAATCAAATATATCAAAGGTAACATAAAGGATAACCATTCAAAAACGATTTTGGAATCGCGGATATCACGGATAAACACAGATAGTCTGCCATAAAATATAATATTTTACAATAATAAACTAACATTTCAACTTTATAATAAATGATTTTATCATAAAAAATTTTGTTTGCCAAAAAACTATCCGTGAAAAGTTGTGTTATCCGTTGTTTCACTTTATATCCGTGAACGGTTACCATAAAGGTAATACAAAGGATTTTTCAAAATTAAAATTGTAAAAATAATTATTTTATATTTTTATGAATATTGTATCTTAAATTTCTTGCAACTCAAGTATTTGCAGTAACTAGCAGTAACTAATTGTAATATAACTATAAAAGGTGTTGTATACTCAAGGTCGTTATAAAAGTCTATTTTTCAAAACAGGCGAGACACCTGTTTTGAAAGATTCGGACGAGACCTGGCTGCCGTCAGGCATGGCGTCCGTGCTTCCAGGAAATGCCGAATTTATAACGTCGTACAGTATATAAACGAAAAAATTGAGTTATTTTAAGCCTGTTATTATTTTAAGCCTGTTATTATCAGATATCGAAATTTCTGTAAACGAGCAATGTTCATCCATGGTTTCAAGATGTGTACTAAACCGTTTTAAAACCGTTTTTTCAAAAAAATTTTTTCAGCCCTTGATCTTGAAAAGAGAATCGGTAATAATGTTTTATCTGACTGTTGAATTGGATACCGATCCGTGTTATTCAATTATTGTTGAAGATAACAGATTGTATTTATATATATAGAGAAAGGCAGTAAAATATGAAGAGATTTTTATTGGTATTAGGCGTATTGTTATGTATGGGTTCTTTTATGATAAAGGGATTGGTTTATTCCGAAGAACCGGACGCGAATAATCCGAAGTTATATATTCATGACAACAGGGTTACTCCCGCAGAAAAGGTACAGATCGATAAAATACTTCCAGACAAGGCGTTTGTCAAGCCGAAAAAAGAGCGAAAGCTGTTGATATTCGACGTTAATTCAAATTATGGCGGTCATTCGGCGATCACCTACGCCAATTACGCGCTAGAGAAAATGGGCAAAAAAACGAGTGCGTTTACCATTGAACGAATAAATGACCCTTCCGTTTTTGAATGGGATTCATTAAAGAAGTATGATGCCATTTTCATTAATAATGTTGTCGGAGCTCCTTTTAACGACGAAAAACTGTTTCAGAATATAGTACGTTTTGTAAAAGAAGGAGGGGGGTTAATGGGCGTTCACGGAACAACGGCCGCATTTATTACCTGGGGAAAAGGGGGAGGGGAAGACATCTTCCCGGAATTTGGTCAAATGATCGGAGGACGGGGCGCGAATCATCGGACCCAGAACGAAAAAATTCATTTGCGAATTGATGAACCAAACCATCCATTAACCCAAATGTTTCCGGCAAACGGCATCGATTGGGAAGACGAGTATTTTCGTTTTCCGACAATTTATTCGCGAGATAAATTACGCGTTTTATTGAGTATCGACGTTAAAAAGTCCAATTTGGTTCATGGTAAACCGTTTCGCCAGGAACGTACCGACGATGATTACGGTGTTGCCTGGATTCAATCCTACGGAAAAGGTCGGGTTTTCTACTGTTCGTTAGCCCATAATCCCAAGGTATTTTTCGAGCCCACCATGCTGAAATTCTATTTGGCGGCAACGCAATATGTTCTCGGCGATTGGGATGTTCCCGACACTCCGATTACCAAAAAATAATAGAAAACAGAAATTTGAATTGCGGATTGAAATATGGTATACTCTAAAAATCGTTGTTACGGGAGAAGAAAACAGTAAATTTCATAATATCCAAAACGAGGAACAGAGTTTATTACTTGTATGAAAAATGAATGAAATTAGAGGAGAATAAAAAAATGGAAAAATGGCCAATTGGCGTATTTGTTAGTGTTGATGCGGGTTTGGGTATAAAATTGGAAGTAGCGCATGAACTTGGAATTAAGAGTGTTCAGGTTCATACACCGCACAAGGAGAGTCGGACCGAAAAGACGGCAAAAGAGTTTTTAGCGAAATTGAATAAATATGGAATAGCAGTTTCCTGTGTTTTCCTTGGATTCGAGGGGGAGAGTTATGCATCCATTAAGATAGCGCGCGAAACCGTTGGTTTTGTTCCCAAGAGTACTCAAAAAGAACGATTGGCGGAAGCACGTGAAATATCCGATTTTACAAAATTACTAGGAGTTGACGCCATTGGTTCCCATATTGGATTTGTTCCGCATGACCGTAATTCTTCCGAATATAAAGAGATGGTCAAGGCCATTCAGGAACTAGCGGATTATCTAAAGGGAAACGGTCAACGTCTCCATCTGGAAACAGGGCAGGAAGAGGCGGAATCGCTCCTCGAATTTTTGCATGACGTCGGTCGTGATAACATCTTTATTAACTTCGATCCGGCCAATCTGATTCTTTACGGAATGGGTAATCCCATCGAATCACTTAAAAAGGTTGGTAAATTTGTTCGAAGTGTTCATTGTAAAGACGGAATCAGAACCAGTGGGACGCCGGGAGTCGATTGGGGCTGTGAAGTACCCTTCGGAATGGGCGAAGTTAATGCCGGTCTTTTCCTCCGTACTTTAAAAGAACTCGGTTACGACGGTCCCCTGACCATTGAACGTGAAATTCCGGAAGAGCCGGAACGACAGAAGAGCGAAATACGTCAAGCACAAGCTCTCATTGAAAACATTAAATCGGCTCTCTTGTAATTCGATGGTATGTTGGTACAATAAATGGAAAGAAATTGAGTCGTTTTGGGTGCGGCTCAATTTAAAATGTCAATTTAGATAAAGGATTCTGTTACATGCCAAAAATTGTACGTTCTTTTCCCCATACATTAGGCAGGGAAGCCGCCACCGTTCGTATTAAAAAAGCTCTTGAGAGAGAAAGAATCGTTAAAGCGGATCTCGTGACCGTTGTCGATGAAAATTGGACTTCCGATTACGATGTCGTTTTTACCTTGAAAATATATAATTACGCCGTGGGTGGTGAAATGAATATTGAGGAGAGACAGGTTCGAATTGAACTGAACCTTCCCCTTCTTGCGGTTCTGGTGAAGGGTATGATCGAATCTCAATTGGAAAATGAAGTAAAAAAACTCCTATCCTAGTGGTAGACAACACTTTCATTTAGGAGTTATTCAGGGGAATAAAACAGGCGAGACGCCTGTTTTCCAGGCAGTGCGGACGAGACGTTCGCGTTCCAGTCAACTCCGTTTTTTAAGTGTTCGCAACACTAGTTCCATATTGTAATTATAATACACTGATTGGATTAGGAGTCAAACAGGTGGAATGCTGTTTTACGAAGTCGGTTGAGGCGTTTACGTTCCGGCCTTTTCGTTTGTTTTATATTCTATTCTTTTCATTTCATTGTAATCAAAAAAAGGAGTATTAAATGAAAATAGTTGTTCTGGACGGTTATACCTTGAATCCGGGCGATCTTAATTGGAATGGTATTCAACAATTAGGGGAGTTGACCGTCTATGATCGAACGGCAGCCGTCGATGTTATTTCCCGTTCCAAGGGGGCAGAGGTCCTCTTGACCAATAAAGTGGTTCTGACACGTGACATTATGAATGCACTTCATGGTTTGCGTTATATTTCCGTTTTAGCAACGGGATATAATGTCGTCGATATGATGGCGGCACGGGATAGAAATATCGTCGTCACGAATATTCCCAGTTACAGTACGGAATCGGTGGTTCAGTCGACGTTTGCCCATTTATTGAATATGGTGTCAAGGATATCGGAATGTAATTCCTCCGTTAAAAAAGGAGATTGGGTTAATTGTATCGACTTTAGTTATTGGCCTGGTCCCCTGGTGGAAATTAATGGTAAAACATTAGGGATCGTCGGTTATGGGACGATTGGACGTCGCGTGGCCCAAGTGGCTCGTGCTTTTGGTATGGAGGTATTGGTTTACGGTCCGCATCTTTCCCTGGGGGAACTGGAGAAAGGAATTAAAGCCGTTTCTCTTGAAAGTCTTTTATCGAAGAGCGATGTAATTACCCTTCATTGTGCCTTAACGGACGCAACGAAGAATTTAATAGATCGGAAACGGATTATGGCCATGAAGAACGGAGCCTTTATCATCAATACCGGTCGCGGTCCTCTTTTAGACGAAACAGCCGTTGCGGACGCGCTGGTCTCGGGTAAACTGGCTGGGGTGGGAGTCGATGTCCTCTCGACGGAACCTCCCCAAAAAGACAATCCATTGTTATCGGCCCCCAACTGTTATATAACGCCGCATAATGCCTGGGCAACCCAGGAGGCGCGTCATCGTCTCATACGGATAGCCGAGGAGAATCTACGTGCTTTTTTGGCCGGAAAACCGCAAAATGTGGTCCATTGAGAATAAACCTGTTCCAAGGGAGAATAAATTATTATGTATAAAATATTTTACTTTTGTATGTCGATTGTTTTATTGGGAATGATCGGATGTAGTCCTTGCTGTCAAACAGGGGGCGATAGTAAAAAAGCGGAGCCGGTAAAAAAACAGATGGTATCCCCGCCGGACCGGAAACAGGAAACGATCCGTCAGGAATCTTCCTCGATTTCCGCGTCTCCTCAATCGCTTGACGCCTTATTAAAGGGCAATCTTAAAGTGGAAAAGAACGTAGACGGTTCTATTAAAACCCTTGTTTTTTCAGGGACACCGACCGCAATTGCCAAAGAGGATTGGGATCAATTATCGAAGGTTCGTGTTATTCGCGGAACAGGCCTTCTAACAAAAGAATTCGTCGATTGTTGGCAGAATATACCAAGATTAACGGAGATTTTATGGACGGAATCAAAAATGGAGGATAACGTCCTTTCATCCCTGGCGAATTTTAAAGAACTCAAAAAGTTACGTCTGGCTGGCCTTCAAACCACGAAGATAAAGGATATTCTGCAATCGATTGGCCAATGTTCCGCCCTGGTTGAATTGGATTTGAGTGGTTCTGTCGTAACTGACGGTGATTTAGCGGAATTAAAGGGAATGAAAACCCTGGTTCGTCTCAATCTTTATTCCACGGCCATTACGAATGGTGGTGTTAAAGAATTAGAACCGCTGGCAGAGCAGTTAATCTGGCTGAACCTGGACGCAACGAAAATGACCGATGCCGTTGGTCCGTCCCTGGCAAAATTCAAGAAATTGGAATTTTTACATTTGGGCCGAAACGAGATCACCGACAAGATCCTTGATTCACTGACAGGTCTAACCGAACTGAAGACCATTCATCTAACGCGAACGAAGATTACAGAAAACGGGGCAGACCAACTTCGGAAGAAATTGCCTAAAACGGAAGTTATAACACAGGTTAAAGAGCCTGCACTGTAAAATAAAAATAAAACAAGAGCCGTCTATTGATCGGCTTGATGGCTCTGTTCCTACCTAAATAAAGTTTTGCCGATTAATATTATGACAGATTCATGGAGAAAAAAATGAAGAAAACCGGTTTATGTTTGCTATTGGTTGTATTGATGTCCGGACTGATGTATTCAATGGTTAATGCCGCAGATACAGAGAAGGAAGAAGGTTTTGTCTCGATTTTTAACGGAAAAGATCTGACGGGCTGGGCAGGTGAAAAATCGCTTTGGTCGGTTCAAGATGGAGCAATCGTTGGTCAAACAAGCGCGGAGAATCCTTTAAAATGTAATCAGTCGCTAGCCTGGAAGGAAGAATGTGGAAATTTCGTTCTTCGTTTCGATTTTTGGATTTCCAAGATAGGTAATTCCGGATTTTACTATCGCGGCTGGTATTTGAATAATGGTAATAAATTCCAAATGGGTGGGTATCAAGGCGATTTCGACGGTGAAGCCACCTATTCCGGAATTGTATATGGCGAAGCATTACGCGGTATTATTGGACCGCGCGGCGTAATCAGTAAAATTGGCGCCGATCATAAACCGGTCGTTGTCAAAAAGTTCGCAGAAAGTGATGCTTTAAAGAGTCTGGTTAAAATAGAAGACTGGAATTCCTATGAAATTATCGCCGACGGTTTCCATTTCGTTCACAAAATCAATGGTAAAATTATGAGCGAACTGCAAGATGAAGATCAGGAAGTTCGCCGTGCAAGTGGCCTTTTGGGTATTCAACTTCATGTCGGAAAACCGATGTGTGTTAAAGTCAAAAATATTCGTATCAAAAAACTGGACTGATAATTCGGAATCGGTGAAAAAGGTGGAGTAATCGCTCCCATCTGTATTTTTGAGGGGTCCTTTTGAAAAAAAGTTCTTCTCAAAAAACAGAAGAATGACCTAATACCAATACCAAATAAAACCCTAAACGAATCAAAACGTGATAAATGATTTCTCTATAGGAATTTTCATGTGATCTTTTGTGACTGTATTTACGTATTACAGATCCAATACAAGTATTATTAAAGTATCATCCAATTATTAGTATCGTCTATATGTTAACTATGTGTCGTCTATCTATCGACCATATCTCCCAAAAAAACGAATCGAAAACCTTGTTCTGCCATCATTTAAAAGTACAGTATTACAAGTTCATAGTATTACAAGTTTTTGTGTCGGTTTATACTTTTTTGACATATCGTTTTTTCCCTGCCACAACAAATAATGGAACCGTTCACAGCTATAAAGTGAAATCACGGATAACACTGATTTTCACGGATAGTTTTTTGGCAAACGGGTGTAGCCTCAATTCTACGTTAAATTACGCAAGTATGGCAGTTAAGCGAATT
>CAYUAP010000109.1:0-9038 GCA_964442735.1 uncultured Planctomycetaceae bacterium
CCCCGGAATTTCGTCGGTCATCGGAACGTCCACCATATGAACGGTCACCATATGAACGGCGCTCGGTCGAACGCTCCCCCGAATTTGGTCGGTCGGAAGAATATTCGCTCGTACTACCGGTTAAAGGATTTCGTCCCTGTTTGGAATAGGAGGAGGAACCACCATGATAGGAAGAGTTTCTGCCGGAAGAATGTAAAAAACGTTTTCGTTGTTCTTTTTCATGTTTTTTCTCTTCCTGTCTCAAGGCTTCTTCACGATACTGTTGACGTCGTTCTTCTTTTTCGACTTTTTCCTTTTCGACTTTTCGTTTGAGCCGTTTGATACGAGACGACTGGCGCAGGGCAACTTCTTTTGGAGGATAGGGAGGAATCAGGCATTCCGGTCCTGTTCCGATTAATTCTTCTCGATGTGCTTCTTTAAGTGCAGTTTTTACATCGTGATAATAGTCGGGATTATAGTACATCAGGAGCGCGTGTTGAAGGCGTCGTTCCCGTAGTCCACGAGGAATGTAAACCGCTTCGCCGGTAAAGGGATCGAGACCGGTATAGTACATACAAGTCGCTATTTCGAACGGCGTTGGAATGAAATCCTGAATCTGTTCCGGTCGGATATCGTTTTCATGCAAATACACGGCGACATCGGCCATAGTCTGATAATTGGATCCGGGTAATCCGGCGATTAAATAGGGAACGAGATAAATATCTTTATTGTTTTTCTCGATTAGTTTACAGAACAGATTGCAGAATTCTTCATATTTTTCGATAGATGGTTTCCGCATGAGTCCGAGGACAACAGGATCGACATGTTCCGGGGCCGTTTTGAGATGACCACCAATATGATATTTGACCAGTTCTTCAATATATTCCGGGGCTTTCATTGCGAGATCGGTTCGTACTCCGGACGCGATATAGACATGATTTATACCAGGAATATTTCGAGCCTTCCGCATGAGCTGGATAAGCGGTGTATGGTCGGTATTAAGTAGAGGACAGATATCCGGATAGAGGCAGGAGGAGCGAAGGCATTTTTCCTTCATTTCCGGTTTGGTACAGCCGAGTTTGTACATATTGGCCGTAGGACCGCCGAGGTCACTGATCGTTCCACGAAAATCTTTATCGGAAGTAATTATTTTAAGTTCGTTGAGTATCGATTCTTCACTTCGGCTCTGAACGATTTTACCTTGATGTGCGGTTAAAGAACAGAAGGCACAGCCACCAAAACATCCGCGCATAATCGGAACGGAATCACGAATGACATCGAAGGCCGGAATTCTTTCATTTCCATAGGATGGATGCGGTTTACGAGTAAAGGGAAGACCATAGACTCTATCCATTTCCTCCTCCGAGAGCGGTAGGGAAGGAGGATTGACGACAATAGCTTCTTCGCCATGTTCCTGAATCAGTGTTTTTGCGGAATAGGGATTAAGATTGTCCCAAATAATACGTGTCATTTGGGCGAAGACCGGTTTACTCTCTTCTACTTCCTCGAAACTCGGCAGATATTGAATTGTGTCTGATTCTTCGGGAAGATCTTCCAATTTTCCAAGTCGATAGACAGTTCCGCGCACATTACGAATTTCCTGAATGGAAACACCTTGATCGAGGAGTCGGAATATTTCAACGAGCGATGTTTCGCCCATACCATAGGAGAGAAGACTGGCCTTGGAGTCCATAATAATGGACCGTTTGACTTTATCGCTCCAGTAATCGTAATGGGCGGTTCGGCGCAGACTAGCTTCGACTCCACCGGTAATAATCGGAATTCCAGGATAGGCTTCACGTGCCCGTTGGCAATAGGCCAGAGTGGCTCGATCCGGGCGATTTCCCGCTCGTCCTCCGGGCGAATAAGCATCGTCGTTTCGGACTTTACGATTGGCTGTATAATGATTGATCATGGAGTCCATGTTACCAGCACTAATACAGAAGCCGAGTCGGGGCTGGCCAAACGTCTGCCAGGGACGGGGTGAACTCCAGTCCGGCTGACTCAAGATCGCAACGCGATATCCTTCCGCTTCCAAAACGCGCCCCAATAATCCTGCGGCAAAGGATGGATGATCTACATAGGCGTCTCCGGTTACGAATACGATATCAACTTCTTCCCAGCCGCGTTCCTGTACTTCGGCCATAGTCATCGGAAGAGGTTCCGGACGTTGAATATTCTCTTTTGTCATAATTTATTTCATTCAGTGGATATTTTTATCTAAAACAACAACATGTTCTAATAATACATTCTAATAATATATTCTGACTCTATTTTACGGCATATTTTTCTTAATGCAACCACTCGGCAGAATTTCAAGGGGTTCTTTTCTTTATTTATATTGATATTCCTGAAAATAGATATTCCTGAAATAGAGCGGTTACTCCCTACTCAAGTTTTTGAGAGGAATTTACGGAAATGTTTTTCAAAAAAACTCCTACCATTTAATGAATATTATTACATTTAACATTATTTGTCTGATAGAACTCAAACATAAATGCTCTAAAATCACAATATTTTAATGGTAACAATACTTTAATGTAACTTTTCTTCTATTTCTTCATTTTTTTCATTGTCCCATAAAAGAGATGAAAATTTTTTGTTGAAACGGGATTCCTGCTTGCAAGGACGTTTGAAATTGTGTAAACTGATGAATAATTACAGGCGATTGCATTTTGGATTTGCCTATCGCCATCCGAAAATTGGGCCATTGAATAATAATAAAGGAAAAAGACATGAAAAAAATAATGGTTTTAATCGTTTTGACTCTGGGACTATTGGTTAGTACCGGCCGTCCTCAAGCGCAAGAGAATATTGATAGTAAAGCTCCGGAGGGCTTCACCTCTTTATTTAACGGAAAAGATTTAACCGGCTGGATTGGTATGGATGGAAGTAATCCGTATACGTTTGCCAAACTGACCGCCGAAGAGAAGAAGGTGAAACTGGAACAATGGGACAAGACGTTTAAGGCCCATTGGAGCGTTGAAAATGGTGAACTGGTCAATGATGGAAAAGGAGCCTATGCCACAACCGCCAAAACATATAAAAATTTCGAACTCTTGATCGACTACAAAACCGTTCCAATTGCGGATAGTGGTATTTATCTCCGCGGAACCCCCCAAGTCCAAATCTGGGATTATACCGAAAAGGCAAAATTTCCGCTCGGGTCCGATAAAGGATCTGGCGCTCTCTGGAATAATAAAAAGAATGCGAAGGATCCACTTGTACTAGCTGACAAACCGTTTGGCGAATGGAATTCCTTCCGTATTATTATTAAAGGTGACATTGTTAACGTCTGGCTCAATGGTAAACAGGTCGTAAAAGACACAGTTCTGGAAAACTATTGGGATCGTAATATTTCGTTGATCGAGGAAGGTCCGATCATGCTTCAAACCCATGGGGGTGAAATTCGATGGCGTAATATCTTTATTAAAGAACTTCCGTAAACAGGAAAAGACAGAAGTCTCGTTCACCACCAGGAAAATCAGGTATTCTATCTGTTTTTTTACGATAGAAAAGATTACATATACAGGAGAGTTAAAAGCTCTTTTTGATACTGAATTAAATTTGATACTGAATTAAATAGGTGTATAATGCAAAAAATAAATCGAAGAAATTTTATGGGATTGGGTCTGTCTGCAGGAGCGGTACTGGCGTTTCCGACTCCATCCCTTCTGGCAGCACGAGGGGCGAATGATAAAGTACGTCTCGGTGGTATCGGCTGCGGATGGCGCGGAGGCCAGTTACTCGATTCGTTTAAGAGAGTAAAATCGGCCGATATCGTTGCTTTTGCCGATCCGGATTCCTCCCGATTGGAAGATAATCGTTCAAAGATTCCGAATGCGAAGGGATATTCTGATCTACGCAAACTTCTGGACGATCCCAACATAGATGCCGTTTACGTGGCAACCTGCAATCATTGGCATGCGTTAGCCGCCATTTGGGCAATGCAGGCGGGTAAAGATGTCTACGTCGAAAAACCATTAGCTCTAACGCAATGGGAAGGACAGCAGATTGTAAATGCGGCCCGAAAATATAAAAAAATCTGTCAGGTCGGAACGCAGCAGAGAAGTGATCCGATGCAAGCGGAGATCAAGAAATTTCTACATGAAGAAAAAGCATTGGGAAACATTATTTCCGCTCGCGTCAATCGATACGGAATCAGAAAACCGATCGGAAAACGTTCGGCCCCACTGGTGATTCCATCGGAAGTCGATTATAATTTATGGCTTGGTCCGTCGGAAGATTTACCGTTATATAGAGACGCCCTTCATTACGATTGGCATTGGGTCTGGAATACAGGTTCCGGTGAAATGGGTAATTGGGGTGTTCATGTTATGGACGATGCTAAAAATATTATCATACAGGATAAAGTCGCTCTTCCGCTTCGTATCATGGGGGGCGGTGGACGAATCGAGATGAACGATGCGGGAGAAACACCCAATGTACATTTCGTCTACCTGGATACAGGCTCTATTCCGCTTGTAATTGGTCTTTCGAACGTTTGGGAAAAGCCCGGTTCCAAGAGTGCCGGAAAACATCCTGGTCCTGACAGTGGTTATATTGCCTATTGTGAAGGAGGAACGTTCGAAGGTCAACGTGGTCAAGCGGTTGCCTACGATAAAGATAAAAAGGTTATTCGACGGTTTAAAGGAGATTCCGGGGGAGGTCATCAGCGCAACTTTATTGAGGCGGTTCTGAAGGGTGATTCTTCCATGTTGAACGCGGAAGTCGCTATGGGTAACGCAATTACCGGATGGTGTAATTTGGCGAATATCGTTTATCGCATTGGAGGAACCTATTCGCAAAAAGAAGCGTCCGCAATTTTTGGCAAGACAGACGGCCGTTGGGAGGAACTACTAGCCAATATGGGATCATTATTGGGGGGTAACAGTATTTCCATGACCGATTCGAAGTCAATTCGATTCAGTCCTGTCATGGAAATAGATGCAGCAACTGGAACGTTTAAAGGGGAGAATGCCGAAAAAGCAAATGCGCTCTTAACGCGTTCCTTCCGAAAATCGTTTGAGGTTCCGGAAATAAAATAATTGGATTAGTTTGAATTGGGAGTGTATTGACAATGTCCGAGAGAACAGACGTTATTGCCGAAATGAAATGGCGTGGTCTTTTGAATCAGATGACCGACGAGAAGATCCCCGAATATCTTCTTGAAAAGAAGAGGACCGTATATGGTGGCTTCGATCCGACGGCCGATTCACTACACGTAGGACATTTAGTGGCGATCATGAATTTACGTCGATTTCAACAGGCGGGCCATCGTCCCGTGGCACTGATTGGCGGCGCAACGGGAATGATTGGCGATCCAAGTGGTAAAAGTGAGGAACGGGTCCTCCTGACCGTGGAGGCCGTTCGGCATAATGCGGCTGCTTTAAAAAAACAGATGGCACGATTCCTGGATTTCGATAATCAGGAAAATGGCGCCATTCTGGTTAATAATCTTGACTGGATGGAAAATTTCTCCTATCTTCGTTTTTTACGCGTTGTAGGAAAACATTTTCAAGTAAATGTCATGTTGGCTCGTGACTCGGTAAAGAGTCGTCTGGAACGAACCGATACCGGTATGAGTTATACCGAGTTCAGTTATATGTTACTACAGTCATTCGATTTTGTTCATCTTCATCGTGAATATAGCTGTGAATTACAGATCGGCGGCAGTGACCAGTGGGGAAATATTACGGCCGGAATCGATTTGGCGCGCCGAATGGACAATGTTCAGCTTTACGGACTAACCAGTAAACTCCTCCTTAAAAGTGATGGAAAAAAAATGGGAAAATCGGAAAAGGGGGCTGTTTGGCTCGATCCGAATCGAACCAGTCCCTATCAGTTTTATCAGTATTGGATTAATCTGGACGATAAAGATATTTCCAACGTTTTACATTTCTTTTCCGATCTCAAGGAGAAAGAAATGACTGATCTTTTAGCGGAGCACGAGAAGGATCCCGGTCGTCGATTGGCACAAAAGCAGATGGCGCAGGAACTGACCCAGCTCGTACACGGTCCCGAAGGACTTCAGAGTGCGGAAAATGCAACAAAAATTTTCTTCGGGGCGGAAATAGATCATCTACACGATAACGAATTGAATTCCATCTTTCTTGATGTACCTAGTAAAGAATTGAGGGAGGCGCAATTATCGGAAGAACCGGGACTCGGTATTATGGACGCTCTCGTAGCGGCGGGTCTGGCATCAACGAAAAGTGAAGCTCGTCGAACCGTTCAACAGGGGGGCGCCTATATTAATAATCGTCAGATAACCGATTTTAATCATCGCCTGACCAAGGCTGACTTGGCTAGTGAAACCATTATCGTTTTACGAAGCGGGAAAAAGCGTTACGCTCTTTTAAGATTCTTGTAATGAATGTCTCAAAACGGTGCCTTCCCCAATTCTTTGCCAACAGGGGAATCACCGGGAGCATGAATGTCTCGTCCTCATCCTGTAAAAACAGGTGTTCCATCACAATATTCCATTCGTTAAAAGTATCCGTTCACGGATATAAAGTGAAACCACATATAACACTGATTTTCACGGATAGGTTTTTGGCAAACATACTTTTTTATGATAAATTATTTATCATAACAGATAAAAATGTTTAGTTTTTTATTGTAAAATATTGTATTTTACGGCAGACCATCTGTGTTTATCCGTGATATCTATGGTACCAAAATCGTTCGTAAACGGTTACACAATATTCCATTCTTTAAAACAGTTTGATCATCCACAATGCGGCAACAAGTATCATCATCATGAAATACCAAAATAACGTTAGACGGAGATAATTCACGGGATAACGTGTTTCGATCCGACCAGTAATCTCGTCGTTAAATAAAGAATCAGCACCATCCAGAAAAACGGAAGGACTCTTTGGAGCATTCGGCAGATAGAAAACGAGTACGGTTCGAGACTCCGGTTCATTCTTCGTTTGGGCCATCATCTCAAAAGATAATCGAACATCAACGGTAACAGGTAAACCGTTCGAGTCTATTGCATCGTATATAACATATTTTTGCGAACGTCCTTCCATCCTGCGGTTGACTATTTCAGCACGGGTTGCTTTGCCGTAAATCAATCTTCGTGCGAATCGTATACGATACAGTATGAATAAACCAAATATAACGAGCATGGGAAAAAATACTATCATAGAAATCTTTAACGCATCGTTTGTATTACCATAACAGAATAAAATAATCGGTATCGTAACAAAAAGCGGTCCTAATATAAAGTTAAAAAAATGAAAGAACTCCATCGGAAAAAAATAGTTATTTAGAAGGTCGGAAGATAGTGTTCGTGGAGTATCGCCATTCCGTTCGATAAAGTCATCCAGATTACGATAACGATCACTTAAAACACTCTGGATCCGGTCAAAAGGAAGGATGGAAGGAAATACGATTCCATTATTGCAGGAATCGTTGTCCGATATTGACAGACCGGCGTAAAAAACGGCCAGTTTGTAATACATCGCATTCCCTTGACAAACCAGTCGCCACTTAATAAAAATCCATCCCGTAACGGCAACAACAATGACGAGAACTACAGTCAGTCCCCCCCAAAGAAAACAACGTGCCAAAGATATTTCCCAGGAAACAATTCCTTCGGTAAAAGTCCTGACTATACAAAAAAACGGTAAAACAAAAAGTAAAATTAATACCGTGTTGTAAAAATGCGAACAACTATTGTTACACGAATAACGTACATACCGATTGCGAAGTACTTCCAAGGGTTCTGTATCAATTCCTCGATATGAAACGATACCGATCAGACGATTGATAAATGCCGCCATATTCTCCCACTGTGAACCAAAAACACTTGAATCGAGCGAAAGATCAAGCGCTTTATTCGATGTATGAAATACGATATGATTTTTCATAACATCAATCCCTGTCAACTCGTTCCATCGGATTGATTCATAATGGTCACTACTCGAAATGAAAAAGAGGGAGTCGTATCCGATAACCCAGCGTCCTCCTTGTCGAGACTCTAATAAAAGAAACAGGACAAGAAACCAAACGGGTAATAAAATAAAGGCCATGACAACACCAAACCCCATAATCGACTCGCAGCCCCTACTTCCATAGGAATAATCATAGAAGGGACTCAAGAGTATGAAAAAAATCCATAATGCCATAAAGACAATAATTGTCCAGCGTTCAATCCGTTTTGTCCGGGCCGTTTTCGTCCAGTTTTCTGATGTATTGAGATACCGTAAAGGACGAGCCACCTGTGTGGCAATTTTTAATATCAAATTCTTTTCTCTGTCATTGTTCATTTTGGTTTCCTCGTTGAAAAACGGTTTCCTTTTAAATAATGGAGAAATATTTTATAAATCGTTTTGTCATTAAACTACCCTTTAAATATCCTTTTTTACAAATGTTACCATAAATATTCAAAATGGACAAGATATATACCTTTTTTATTAAAAAATACTATGGCATATAATTATTTTAAAACTGTATTAATGACATTTGAGTCATTTCCTAACAAACTATACCGTTCCAAACAAACAGAAAAAACACATAAACTATCGTAATATCACGTAATAAATAAACAATACGATTACTAATGACAAATTATACTTGAACGTTGAAGGTGTCTTAAAGAAAAAAAATATTTATTATCGATCTGGCGAAACTATTTAGAGGTCGATATTACTTTTGTATTAGAATTACATTTGTATCAGAATTACATTTGTATCAGAATTACATTTGAATCGGAATACATTTGTATCGGAATACATTTGTATCAGAATACATTTGTATCAGAATTACATTTGTATCAGAATTACATTTGAATCGGAATACATTTGTATCGGAATACATTTGTATCAGAATACATTTGAATCAGAATTACATTTGTATCAGAATTACATTTTAATCGGAATAAATTTGAATCGGAATACATTTGTATCGGAATACATTTGTATCGGAATACATTTGTATCAGAACATTTGTATCAGAATACATTTGTATCAGAATACATTTGAATCAGAATTACATTTGAATCAGAATTACATTTGAATCAGAATTACATTTGAATCAGAATTACA
>CAYUAP010000109.1:9138-16395 GCA_964442735.1 uncultured Planctomycetaceae bacterium
TACATTTGTATCAGAATACATTTGTATCAGAATACATTTGTATCAGAATACATTTGTATCAGAGTACATTTGTATCAGAATTACATTTGAATCAGAATTACATTTGTATTGGAATTACATTTGAATCGGACAAAAAGCTAATACAAAAGGCCATCCAATACGGACCGGATTATTTTCTGTTAAATGCAGAAAACCGTTGTTGTCTCTTTTATAGGTCAGGATTGTTCCACTCTTTTTATTACAGACGACAATAAATCGACGGGTTGGATCAGAAGAAAAATAACGTGGAAAATTTCCATAGGTGTCGATCATTTGATATTCAACAGGAATAATGGTCTTTTTCTGTTCCAAGGTCATTTCATTTGAAATTGTTCGAAAATAATGGACGTCAAAAACACAAATGGAATTATGACCACGATTGGAAATATATAACATGTCATCAGTCTGTTCTTCTCCAGTACTAGATGAAATCAATTCTAATTCGGCAACTTTACTTCCGTAGAGTGGATCGTTCGGAGACTCCTGCGATTTTGCCACTTTTTGACGAAATTCCCATGGTAAAATATCCCAGGTACCAAGAAGAATATAATTTTTTATTGTTTGTGTCGGAGTCAATTCGTTTGTTTTAGCGATACCGTCATGTTCATTATTTCTTTTTTCATCAAAAGAAAGGAGGAAGACAGAAAGGGTGGAGTCCAATTCATTGACGACGAAGACAATCAGAGCATCGCGATTGTCATTTTCCATCCATGTTAAATGCCGAGGTCCTCCCCCCGAAGGACAGACAAGTTCCGGAACATTCGGATCGGGCAATAATTTACCGGTCTCTTCATTTAAAATCATTATATAGATTCTATCGGATCCCAAATCAACGAGGAACAGTCGTGTTATACCATTTCGCCGATAAAAATAGACGGCATGGCCTTTTGCGCTGTCTTGACGTTTTTTATTGGGCCCCCCTCCTTCTTTTTGAATGAAATCAGTCATTTCCCCAATTCTACCATCTTCGGCCAGTCGAAACAGAGCGTAATTACCCGTAATGTAATTAGCCACAGCAACATAATGATATAAAGGATCCAACGAAACATGACATGCGGCCTTGCCTAATGTCGATTGATAATTCAAGAGAGACAGATGGCCCGTTTCGGTATTGATTTTATACACGTATAAATTGGCGTCCGAGTCGAATTGGTTCCGGCGTCCGGTTACGTAAAGAAGTTTTCGTTTTTCGTCAACAGCGAAATAATTGGCGTCCTCCATCTCGTCGACAAATTGAATATTATCGATAGCCCCGGTAATAGAGTTAAATCGGGAAACATATATTCCTTGACTTCGAGGAACATTATTATCGTACATTGCTTCCGTTGGTACATTATTTCTCGTACCAATCCACATCCAAAATAAATTTGCTTCCTTCATTATCTTTATCCTGTTCTATAGATAATACTATTCAACTGGTAAATTTCTACAACGACTTCATATCAAGTAAACCTTCCTCCATCTTTTTACGATTTAAGAGGAAGACCGGAATGACCGACAGGCTCACCCCCCAATTATCCTTGCTTGTATTGACATTACCACTTAAAGTAAAGACAAATGATTCTCCGATCCGACTAATACTGGCATTTTGACCAACGTTTTCTGTTTGTGCGAGATCATAGGAGGTACTGATTGTCGTTGCCCATTTTTCCGACATACGATATCCCAGAGAGGCGTTCAAATAGGTACTGTTAATGGGGCCTGCCAACCGGTCAACTCCCAGATAGATATTTCCAAGCCATGGACGACGTGCCATAACACCAACTCGTGTTATACGCTGGCCATCATCGAATGTATCGTAAAGTCCCGACGATAGAACCGAAAACCGGTCACCAACGTGCCATCGAAAATCATAATCGATCAGACCAATATATTTTCCATAGTCTTCATCATCTTTTGGATAGATATTAAACCCGGTATTAAAGGTAATCCAATCGATCGTATGACGTTTTCCGACCGGACCGCGTTTGGTCTGCCATCGATTCTGCCACTCAAAACGAATTAAGGTTTGATCATCGGCTATTTCCGTACTTGGCGAAGTTACACTTCCTGCAAGGCGCCCCTGACGAAGTGCATAATAACGTTCATCATACTGAATCGGAATGACATCGGTAAAACCGCCAGCCCCCCAGTTTTCAAATGTCGTTACGGAATATCGACGTCTGAAATCCTCTATCTGCCAATCGTCCAGAGCCTCGTACTGGACCAAATCTTCCATTCTCCGATTGACTCCGGAATAGGATGCGTCCATAACAAAATTCATTTTATGTGCGATTCCGTTCAAATAGAAGGTATCGCTGGAAACATCCGAATCGACCTTCCACATTGGTAAATTAACACGAACCCCTCCCCGACCATAAACTCGACTGATATCATTTTCATTCTGACCTTTTCCCCAAAACGCATATTCCCCCAACACATAGGGAACGACTTTAATTGGTCCTGCCTGAAGGGGAAGGTCCAATTCATGTCGTGTTGAAAAATTTACGGAATCCTTCGATAGCGTTTTGGTTCCGGAATTATATGGTTCGTTCGAAGTTGAATCGGAGGCGAGTTCCCAATCCAGATATCGGAAGAGACCCTCATCGGCTAACGCATAGGGGCTATTGGTCGTTCTGAATTGATTATAGGCAAGTTTTGTGTGTTCGTACCAGATTACCCGATCACAGAACAACGGTTTTCCCAGCCAGAAATGGTCCAGTCGGGGAAGAGCGTTCGTCTGTGTATAGAAATCGTCCATACGATAATTTCCGGAAATGGCAAAGGACCAGTTATCTTCCGTTTTTCGAAAATCAAGACTCGTCTCCGGATTGGGATTGGTAAACCATTCCTGCTCGAAATACTGCGGGATATAGTTTCGGTCACTGGATGTTCCGAACTGACCGGACAGAATCCAATTGGGACTCAAAAAACCAAAGCAGGAAGGCAGATCAATCATTTGCCGATGTTTCCAAATTCCCCGATATCGATAGGAATTGGGAAAAGGAAGATTACGTCGTTCAAGACCTAAATTATCCGTACCGGAGTCACTAATACCATAAAAATTCATCATACCGAAAGCTCGTGAATGACATCCGAAAAGTGTATCACGATTATAGAGGAAATTCATACCGTGACCTAATCCGCGTTTCGACAGATAGTCCAGATTTAAATCCCAATCGGTCCCTTCCGGACGACATTTACTCATATTCAGTAACTGATACATATTCCAGGTGGTACGTACCTGTGTCCCGAAAATGGAATCACTTCCCACTTTCAAATTACGAAGGTAGAGTGTCTGGTCTCGTGTATCCATTGCCATCCAGGGCCAATAAAAAATTGGAACCGATTCAAAGGCCACAAAATTGTTTTCGGCAATTAAAAACTGTTCATCTTTTGTCAGTAACATCCCGGTTTCCGGGTCCTTGAGAGGCTGCATTGTGGTCGAATCGTATAAAGGAACCTTTCGTGATTCCGCATGAAGATTATTTGATTGAAGACGATAGGAGGGAGCCCCCATCATACTGGTAGTCACCCAGGTATTCGTTGCCAGGAGGGAATTCGGTCCCCTCTGCTCGATCCGATCTGCCTTGAGACGAAAAAAACCATTAACCATATCGGGAATCGGAACGACCATTTCTGTATCTTCGATCAGACCTATCTTGTTCTTGACGTCATAATACATATTTTTCGCATAGATGATACGGTCCCCTTCCCTAAAAATAATATCGCCTTCCAAATAGAGTTGCAAATCAAGATCGGCCATTTGCTTAATCTCGGCTCCGGAAGTCATATATTCAACCCCATCGGCCCATATTACGGCCCGGTCCGCAGAAATATCAATAACATCCGATAACATCTTTCCATTGCTGTTTATCCCCTCGATAACGATAGTAATACCATTATTAATCATACAAAATCGTTTCGAGGAATTACTCAAGTCGCTCTGCATTGTTAGGGACATACTGGAATCATGCCTTGAGAAGACACGAAAACGACGAAATGGCGCTTTAGCCAGAGGATTGGCGTCTTTTTCCGATGAACTCTCTTCCGTCAAACGACTTGTTGGCGTGACCTGATAGGTATCCACCCCGACATGACTTTCAATTCGGACCTGCTCTCCCCGATAGAAAAGATGTTCCGGATTAAACTGACTCGTACCCGGTTCTTCGATATGGAGATTCAGATTATCCGTTGTTCGAAACGTCCCATACCAATATAAATCATTCGACCGTGCTTCCACAAAAACCGAATTAATTTCAATGGTAAACGTTTTATCGGCCCCTTCTTTTTCCAAATAGACGTCAACACGATTTTCTGTACTTCCTTCCAATTTACGATGAATCCAGACAACAGCCTTCGGTCCTTCAACCCGATCCGCTCCTTGACTGAATTGGCATCCCCCCCCAAGAATATAGACTTCACCATCTTCAGGAGCAGATCCCTTCCATCCATAGGCCGCTATTATGGAAATAGGTTGTGTCGAGGCCGGAGTCTGTGGTGTATAAAAAATCTGTTTGCCATTTTCATGGACCTGATAACCGTTTGCCAGAACGGCCTCCTCCCCTTCCGATAACAGACCCGGAGATGGACCTGACCCCAACTGGCCATAGGACATTATTGGGTCAATATTACTATCGGACAAGGAAGTCCCATTGACATTCAGAATATTCTCGTTGGGGCCCGAGATGGGATTCTGTCCCCAAACCGTCCCCAAACCGATCAACCAAAAAAGGATAGACAATTTCCATAAACAGAAAAAAGACTTTTCTATCTTCCTGTTGATTGTTCTTCGTCCGAACCCATATAAATTGTCTGGGGGAATATGTCGATATAAAACCATGCTACGGTTACAATCAGTGCCCTAATAAAATAAAAATTGACGTCAACAGTCCCTAAAGACTACCATAATGAATTATAAAGATAAAATACATTTTGAATCAAGGGCAATTTGAGAAGAAATCCATAACGGAGAGAAAAAAAGCCCGTTACGAAAAACTATTAAAAAAACTCGAACCTGATAAGCTGACGGTTAACATTCCTTCGGGTGACGATCCGATGGGGTTTTTCGAATTTTCTTAACTTTATCTTCGTAACGGGCCTGGTGTTCTCCAACAATTGGTTATCAGGAACCAGAGGATAACTGGTCGAGTAATTTTCGAAATTTACTGACCCGACGTTCCGTATAGGAAAGCCATCGTTTAGGATTCCATATTTCAATACACACAGCGGCTCCAACAATCATAATTTCATCTTCCGGAGCAACGCGTAAAAATTCTCGAAAACCTTCCGGCAGGACAAGACGTCCTCGCCCAGCCAATTTAATGGCTCGCTGTCGTGTCGACAGAAGACGTCCCAGTATTTGAAGATCCGGAATTTTTTTATTTAGGTCGCCTGCCTTCAGGTGAAGTTTTACCAAGTCAAGTCTGTCGTCGACTTTATTCCAAGCGGCTTGATCCCAAAGGCTGATACAACCAGGACGTTCTTTCGCCAAAATACAATCACCATTCACCGGCTGAAACACCTCAAGAAACTCGTTTGGCAGGGAAAATCGATAACGATCATCCAGTTTGCGACTGAATTCCCCTATTATTAGTTTCTGCTCTTCTGTTTCTGCCATTTGGTACATTTGTTCCTGGTTTAAATTGGGAGAACCGTTTTTGTAACGGTCCTCCCAATATTTAAGGATGGGAAGAAATCCCATTTTTTTTCGCTTTATATGCCCCTCCTGGGCGCAAATCCCATCAACAAATACTATTGTACCTTGAGAAAAATCTTTTACAACCTGAAAATTCGGTTTTTTACAAATTTTTCTCAAGTTTCTTTTTTAGTGATTAAAATGGTTAAAATGGATAAAATAAAACAATTTAACATTGTTACAATATTTAAATTACTACAATATTATTCTCCTATAAATTCGAAGGATGCAACGGCCCTACCGGCAGATCCTTTATATTTTTTACCGAATTGCATTGAGGGAGTAGCACCATTTTTTCGGAAGTTTACCGTTTTCCATTGTTTGGAATGGGCACAATGTCGGATCATGGCAGGATGACTTGTGGTAATATTGAGGCGGAAGTTTCTTTGTTGAAAAAGTGTTCCAATTACATTGAGGAAAGCGGAACCGATACCGATACCTTGATAATCAGGGAGTACGACGATTCGACTGACACGTCTTCGATATTTATGACCGGCCAGAGGGAGGACCCCACAAAAAGCGACAGGCATTTTATTCCAAAGTGCGGCGAAGCAATCGGCAGCGTTATTCAGACTCCCACTCAAATAGTGATGTCGGCTAAAGAGGGGCCAAAGGGACCGAGGGGCTCGTACAATTTCGAGATGGATATCGGGTCGTTGAAGTAACCTCCTTGCAACTTTACCGGTTGCCAGATCTAAAACCCAATCGGGGGTCAGCCATTCAATAATATCATAATGACAGGTCACGGCAATAAAACGCTTCTGAATAAAATTTTTTCGAATTCCTTTTGCGACAGCGGCAGAACAAACTTTAGCAACGGTACGATCGACAACACTGGTAAATTCGTCGAAAACAACGAGAGGGGTTTCGGTATCCAGGAGAGCTTTTGCAAGGTCGCAACGAAATTTTTCACCGTTACTGAGAACGGAATAGGGTTTAATCCAGGAGGGAGGCGAACTGAGTCCGACAAGAGTCAATGTATCTGTTATGTTTTTTATGGCCGAGGTCGAGAAATTATCGAGAAGTGATTTCCCGGAAGACCAATTCCAGCCCTGATAGAGTTCTTTCGGAAAAAGATGACGGGCAATGGTACTTTTACCACTTCCGGAAGGTCCGACAATAAGACCGATCTTCCAGGAATCGTCGTTAAGGGGTGGTCTTTCAACGGTAACAGTCGTTACGGCCTTTTTCTCGATGGGAACATCGAAAATACCGCTAACCTGTTGTACTCGAAATGAATCGAATATTGGTGTGTGTACCGATAGAGTTAAAAGTGATTCTGTATCACCTTCGCTCCGTGGTTTTTGCTCCTGTTTTTTTGTCATATACAAACCTCTTCTTAAAATTTGAAAAATTTTTATACCCCCCATTGAATATAATCGAATTTCGAATATATTATTATTCGTTGTTGGGAAATGAAGGTTATCCTTCATCCAACCGTAAACGATTGCGTATATGGTGTATAAACATAACGTAGTTGGGCGTATAGCTCAGTTTGGTTAGAGCGCGTCCCTGATAAGGACGAGGTCCATGGTTCGAGT